>JAHZHG010000004.1:0-1039 GCA_019420425.1 Clostridiales bacterium | reverse complement strand
TGATTCTCCGGTTTAATGATTTAGAGCCAATGGCACTCTATATTGTGGATACATTTGGAGTATTATCCAAAAAAAGGCTATTAGAATATGTTGAAGTGGCCAATCGCTATCTGGCGCCAGGAGTTTCCCTAGGATACCATGCGCACAATAATCTTCAGCAGGCAACAGGAAATGCAGAAGCGTTTATTGAGCTGGGACTTGAACGGGATATTATTGTGGATGCGAGTGTGATGGGAATCGGACGAGGTGCGGGGAATCTGCCTCTGGAGATTGTCGCACGTTATTTAAATACAAATGGCATTAAAGCATTTGACATTAACCGGATTTTGAATGTTGCTGATCGCTATGTAAAGCCGATTCAAGAGAAACATCCTTGGGGATATGCGATACCTTATTATCTTACTGCGACTATGGGCTGTAATCCGAATTATGCAATCAGCAGCATGGCTCATGGGCTTAGCGTCCAACAGATAATAGAATTTTTAGATAGCCTTCCCCCTATGGAAAAAATACGATTTAACCCGCAGAATGTAGTCGAATATTTGGGGAAAAAGAGAGAATAAAATGAAATTTTTGACGAAAAAGAGTAACGCATATATTTGGAATATGCTGGGCGGCTTTTTAAATGCGTTTCAGTCTGTAATTTTGCTTATGGTAATTACCCGTACGGTAGATTTATATTCTGCCGGGGTATTTACTATAGCATATGCCTCAGCAAATTTGTTTTTGACAATTGGCAAGTATGGGATGAGAAACTATCAGGTTACGGACGTCCGGCCTAAATTTAGCTTTGATGAATACCTGCTTTCCAGAGTAACTACGTGCATCCTGATGATCGGAGTTTCTGTGGTCTATGTGCTGTACAAATTTGCCATAGATGGATATTCAGCAGAAAAGGCGGCAGTGGTTTTATTTATGTGCCTGCTCAAAGTAATTGATGCTGCTGAAGATGTATATCATGGGATGTATCAGCAACAGAATCGGCTCGATATGGGAGCTAAGCTGCTTACCCTGCGTATGGTTGGGACAATTGTGGTCT
>JAHZHG010000399.1 GCA_019420425.1 Clostridiales bacterium | reverse complement strand
CATATGTTTATGCGGTCATCCCCGTTCCCTATGCAGATTTTTATTATGGAGAGCTGAATGATATTCCGGCAGAGGAACCGGGTACGGCAACAGCCGGGCAGTATGACGCTCCGGATGCCGTCGCTGAGGCCGGCAGCCGCGAGGAGGGCATGTACGATGCGGTTACTTCTGCTACCACCCAGAAATCGAAGAATTTTGCCGCCACTTATACGGAAGATACCGCAGACGGCGTCAACATCCTGGGGCCGGTCAGTGTAAATGTGGCGATTTCCAAAGCCCTGTATGAGGATGCAAAGGCCGCCGCAGAAAACGGAACAGCGTGCAGCAACAAGCTGCTGGAATTTGTGTCCGCCATGGGCGAGGTAAGCGAAACGGCCCCCGCCGAATACAAGGTACTAAATTCTGACGGAACCCTGAGCAAAACGGTTGGAAATACACAGACCGCCGAAGCCACGGCTTCGATCTCCACCTCCTCGGCCTGGGGAAATTACGGAATTTCCGTAGAGGGCCTGGATATCGCTGCGGACGACGTGCAGGGCGTAATTCTGGAAACCTCCGACGGAGCAAAATATGGTCTGGAGCATGAGGATAATCTGTGGTTCCAGGCCGGTGAAATGGCCGTATCCGCAGCCGCCTTTACCGAACCCCACGGAAATGAGCCCGCATATCGGCGTTTCGCCGACCTTCCTGGCAAAACCATCACCAAAATCACTTATCTGCTGGCCAACCAGGATGATATCGCCATTGAGACGGAGCTTTTCTGCAAATATCTGACAGACGACAGCTTCTCTCTGACTACGGAAGAAAGCGTCGGCTATACTCCTGAAGGAACCGTGCTCTCCTTCACCCTGGCCGCCCCTGATGATACTGCCTACGCCGTATCCCAGATCACGAAAAACCGGGAAGCCGTTGATCCGCAGGCCTACACGGCAGACGGCACAACCGTTACCCTGGGGGCAGACTGCAAGCCCGGCACCTATACGGTCACCTTTGCGGACGAGCAGTATGCAGATATGCAGGCCAGCTGCCTGGTACTCTCTGCGCTTCAGGAAGGAGATATCGCCCTTGCTGACGGCGTACTGACCGTTGCAGAAAATGCGGAAAATACCACTGCCGCAGATTATGTGGCCGCCATCTCCGGCGTAACGCTGAACGGCGAGCCTGTGGGCGGACGGAATCTCGGCGCAGTGATCTTTACTGAGGACTGCGCGGTTAATCCGGACGCAGAGCTGACTGCCAAAGACGGAAGCTCCACCCCTCTTTTTGCGGAGGCCGGAGAATACACCCTTGAGATTTCCGCAGACGGCTATCCCTCGGTAACCGGTACCTTTGTCAAAGAATAATTCAGGAGATTATAACGATGATTATTGCTGCTTTAGCTGCGGCGGTCCTGTTTCTGGCCGCCGCGCAGAAACAGCTCAAAGCTCATGCAGCCGTGTTTTATCTGGGAACGATTCTCGTGGCCGCAGCCGCCCTGGTCTTTAGCCGGACGTCTGGCGGCCATGTCTCGTTTTCCCTGATTAATGAATTTTTTATTCGCGGTGAACTGGCTACCGCCCTGTTTCTGCTTGTCATGTATGCCCCTGTCCTTCCGAAAAAATGGAAGCTGCGCCGGATGATCTACAGTGTAAGGGGCGAGCTGGCGATCATGGCCTGCCTACTGATCCTGGTGCATAACAGCTCCTATGGCCGGACTTATTTTGTCCGCCTGTTTACCCGGCCGGAGTCCATGCCGCTCACTACCCTGCTGGCGGCGGCCGCCTCCCTGCTCATGCTTTTGCTGATGCTTCCCCTGTGCATTACCTCGTTTCGCTGTGTACGGCGACGAATGAAGGCTGCCCGCTGGAAATGGCTGCAGCGCTGGTCGTATCTGTTTTATGGGCTGATGTATCTGCATCTTGCGCTGCTGTATTACCCCCAGCTCTCCTCAGGAAGGCCCTATGTCCTGCTGCAGTCCCTGCTCTATACGGCGATCTTCGGCGTCTATGCAGTTCTGCGTCCGGGGATGTATCTAAAAAAGAAAAAACCCGCCGTTCAGCCGGTGTATACGCACCTGGCTGCCGCCGTTACCGCTTTTGTTCTTGGCATTTTGACCGCCGTCTTTTGTATGGGACATGCCGACACGGCAGGGGAGAGCTCCCGCTTTGAAGCAGGCGAAACGGAATCCGAAGCCTCCGCCAACCCCTCCGCGCAGTCAGAAGCCGGCTGGACGGACGGCGTATATGAAGGCACTGCCTCCGGCTACAATGGGCCGATGACCATCTCCGTAACCATCGAAAACGGAGAAATTGCTGCCCTGAACGTCGTTAGCTTCCTGGATGACCCGGATTACTTCAGCGGAGCGAAAAGCCGTATTTTTGCTTCGGTTTTGGAGAAGCAGACGGCGGAGGTTGACGGGGTATCCGGAGCAACCTACAGCTCCAATGGCATTATCAACAGCGTAAAGGATGCGTTGGAGCAGGCCGCACAATAGACTCCCCTGATCCTGTCTTTTCCGGAAAACACCCGGGAAGCTGTATCCGCGCTTGCCTTCCTCCTATCCCTGTGTTAAAATACAAGCCACGTAAGTGCTTCTATTTACGTTTTTTGCTGATGAAGGAGGATATTATGCCCGAACACCTGATTTATGGTACCGCCTATTATTATGAGTACCTTCCCTTTGAC
>JAHZHG010000398.1 GCA_019420425.1 Clostridiales bacterium | reverse complement strand
TTCCGGTACCGGATCAGCCGCCCGATCATCGTTTTTTCCTCCGTGCCGACGGCGGCAGATAACGGATCTGGCAGATCCTTCCGGTAATCACCATTTCCTCGCGGCTGTAGGCATCGATCAGCAGATTGCTTCCCTTTACCTCCAGCAGGCAGTTTTTGGCCAGAATCCGTATGCACTCGCACGTATACTCCAGGATTCCTTTATAATTTTCAATACACAGCTCCTCCTGTCCGGTGGCGGACAGAAGGAGCGCACCTTCGGAGAGATCCCGCGGCAGCTGCACGGTTTCCGAACACATATGCAAGAGTTTTTTATTTCCCACGGCTATTCCCGCTTCGCCTTTTATTACCTACTATACGCGAAAATGGGAAAACTATTCCAGGGGGCTAGAGATTCTCCTGTTTCAGCGCATCGATCATATTTTCCCGCCGTATCTTTCTCATGGAATACAGCATGGCGGAAAAGACGATGGCAAACACGCCGGCCGCCGCAATCAGGATGCTTTTCCAGGGAAGGATAAACGCCAGCTCCACGCCCGAGATGAACGCATAATACAGAGCAAAGGAAACCAGAATGGCCAGCGGCAGGCCAATGGCCAGTGCACGGAGCCCATAAATGACACATTCGTAGTTCAGCATCCGCAGTATCCCCTTCTGCGTCATTCCCACAGATTGGAGCATGGCAAAATCGCGCCGTCTCAGCTGGATATTGGTGGTGATGGTGTTAAACACATTGACCATGGAGATCAAGGTGATTAGTACGATAAAGCCGTAGGAAAATACATTGACGACAAGGCGCAGTCCCCGGTCCCTTCTGAACTCCTCTTCTGCATTCCAGATAAAACCGTACTCGGAAATCGGCCCCTTCTGTTCGGCGATCAGCGCGCGCAGCGCATCATAGACTGCTTCACTGTTCGCAGCCTTCAGACCGATATAGCGGGTATCCCCCAGCTCACGCACGGGAAAAAGGGTATGATACTGGGTATTGGAAATCAGCAGCAGGATGCCTTGCGCATTGACCGCCTCCGCCTCCAGCGGCAGCTCGTCGATAAAGGCATCGCCGTAAACGGTAAACGGAGAGGTAAAGGCGCTCTTCGCGTTATTGCCAAAGGGAAGGACTACCGGAACGTCGTCGGAGGAAAAGACATTCGCTATGCTGTACCGTCCGGTTGCCGGATTATACAGATGAAGCCTGTCGTACAAAAGGCCGTGTACCTCATGGCCGGAAAAAAACGGGGCTTCCTCCAGCCCGCTGCCCTTGAGCAGCCTGCGCATCCGCTCATCGCTGACGGCGCAGACACGTACCGCCTGGGTGACCAGCCCATCGTCACTGACCATCGAATATTCCCTGGCCTGGCTGATCGCAGTGTCGCTGAGCTGTTTTTGCCCTGCGCGAGGGTATCCTGGCGGAAATCAGCACAGTAATCCAGGCCGCCGACAAAGTAAAGGGTAATGACGATTCCCCCGATCCCGCAGAGCAGGCCGATGGGAATACCGGTCAGGCTAATTATCCCGGCTTCCTGAAGGATTGCGCGGGAAAGCTGCTTTGGCGATGCGCCGATGGAGGAAAGAAGGCCAAACTGCTTTGTCCGTTCGCTGAAGGAGATAGAAAATGCGTTGTAAATCAGCGCCACGGAGCCGGTCATAATCAAAAGGGTTAAAATAACCGCCAGCTTCCGGATGACCAGATAAAAATTGGCATTATCCGAAACACCCAGGTAGATTAGCAGGTTTTCATGGAAAATAGCGGAATGGCCCAACGCAGCTTTGTCCACAAAGGCATAGACATCCCGGGGATTCTTCAGCGTGACCAGGCAGGTAAAGGAGGTTTTTCCGGCTGCCGATCCATCGTTCATGGTAATCGCGGTGTAGCCAGGTGAGGAGTAATCCTCAAGCGCAGACACACGCTGGCAAAAGCCGGTGATCTGATAGCTTACCGTATACATCCTCCAGCGTTTCCGACGGGCCGTCTGTACCGTCCATGTACGGATTTTGCTGGCACAGCTCCTCGTCGCCCAGCATACGCCTTCCAAGCTCCAGGGTGATGGTATCGCCCACCTTGTATGTTCTCCCCTCCAGGTTTGCGGTGAAATGGTTCGGCAGTACAAGCTCATGGCTGTTTTGGGGAAGCCGTCCCTCGGTCAGTTCCACCGGCAGGCTGGAAAAGGCTTCTTCGGTAAAGCCGGCGATATACAGGTAGGGGATGGATGGAGACTCCAGCTCAGGCACCATAGCCCAGCCCGTATTTTCAATGGAAACAACGGAGGCTGTTTCCTCATTTTCTGACAGACTGGCCGCTTCCTTTGCATCCACGGTAGAGATTAGGGTGTGCCAGCCGCCCTCCTGGGCCTCGACACTTTTTACCGCATAATCCGTTAAGCTGGATAAAAAGACAGTGATAGCGGTAATCATCGCTGTAGAGAGGATTACGCCAATAATAGTAACCATTGTCCGGCTTTTGTTCTGTTTCAGTGTCCGCAGTGTGATTTTCCTGAAAATATTCATGGACGGATCACCTCATCTCTGGCCATTTTTCCGTCCTCAATGCTGATGATGCGGTCGGCCTGGAGGGCAATGTCCTCATCATGGGTAATCACGATCAGGGTCTGGCGATACCGCTTGTTGGAAAGCTTCAGCAGATCAATAATATCCCGGCTGTTTTCCGAA
>JAHZHG010000397.1:2427-2673 GCA_019420425.1 Clostridiales bacterium | reverse complement strand
CCCATCATGCCTCTGGAACGGCGTCCTCTCTTTTCTTCACTCATTTTCCAGTTCCTCCTTTGACAGCTGGGAGGCTGCAATCTGGTAATATGTCTCGCAGGAGTTCAACAGCTCCTTATGCGTGCCGATTCCTGCAATCCTTCCTTCATCCAGCACAATAATCTGCTCTGCGTGGAGGATCGTACTGATCCGCTGAGCCACCAGAATCACCGTGGCATCCTTTGTCTCGGCCCGCAGGGCACGGCG
>JAHZHG010000397.1:0-2404 GCA_019420425.1 Clostridiales bacterium | reverse complement strand
ATATAGATTTCCGGCTGCTTTACGATTGCCCTGGCTATGGACAGCCTCTGCTTCTGCCCGCCGGAAACATTCGTTCCTCCCTGGGCAATCGGAGCGTTAAACTCTCCTTCTTTTTCCATAATGAAATCATATGCCTGGGCAATTTGGGCTGCATGGGCCACTTCACCGTCCGCAGCCTCCGTTTTGCCGTAGCGCAGGTTGGAGCTGATGGTTCCGGAGAAAAGCACGCCCTTCTGTGGTACATAGCCAAGACGATCCCTCAGCTCCTTCTGCGGCAGCTTTCGGATATCCACCCCGTCCACCAGAATCTCTCCCTCCGTCACGTCATAAAACCGTGGGATCAGCCGCACCAGCGTGGATTTTCCGCACCCTGTACTGCCGATAATCGCCGTTGTCTCTCCCGGCCTGGCGGTAAAGGTAATGCCAGAGAGCACCGACTCTGATGCGCCCGGGTAGGCAAAGCTGACATTTTTGAACTCTACCAGGCCTTTCTTTTCTTCTTTTCCTTTTTCCGGAGTCTCCGGATCCTTCAGTACAGCCTTTGTATCCAGAATCTCACTGACGCGCACCGCGGATACGCTCGCTCTGGGCAGCATGATGGACAGCATGGTCAACATCAGGAAGGACATGATAATCATCATGGTATACTGAATGTATGCCATCATATCTCCCACCTGCAGGGCCCCGTCTTCAATATTGTGGGCGCCGCGCCATACGATAAGCACTGTGGTTCCGTTCATAATAAACATCATCAGCGGCATCATAAAGGTCATCACCCGATTGACAAACAGATTCACCTTCATCAGGTTTTTGTTGGCCTCGTCGAAGCGCTCCTCTTCTCGTTTCTGTGTGCTGAATGCCCGGATAACCGAAATTCCCTGGAGGATCTCCCTGGATACCAGGTTGACCCGGTCGATCAGTGTCTGCAGAATTTTAAATTTCGGCATAGCCGTCTTGTACAGCACCGCCACCACCAACATAATCGCTCCCACAGCCAGGGCAATGACCCAGGCCATGTTTTTGCTGGTATTCATCGCACGCACCACGCCGCCCACTCCCAGAATCGGCGCATACAACGCAATCCGGAAGATCACGGTCAGCAGCATCTGCACCTGCTGGATATCATTCGTGCTGCGGGTAATCAGAGAAGCCGTAGAAAACTGGTTCAGCTCCGCGCTTGAAAACGATACTACCTTGGAAAATACTGCCTCCCTCAAGGTTCTGGACACACCGGCTGCCATTCGGCAGGACAGATAGGTAACCGTTATCGAGCACAGCGCAATTCCCAAAGCAAACAGCAACATTTTTCCGGCTGCTTGTGCCATAAAGCTGTTCTGCAGACGCTCCAGGCTGATTCCCTGGGCCTCATACTCCTGCTTTACAAAGGAGATTGCCGCTCCCTCCACCACCGTCTCCGGCAGCTGGGCGAGCTGGTCAGCCGCGGCCGCAGCCATTGTCCTTCGCTGTTCCTCCGGCATCTGCTCCAGCAGCTTTACTGCATCCGCGCCATGCGGCATACTTCCCTCAGCCCCGAACATGGCCTTCATCTCCGGCTCATCCGAGGTCAGCATATACAGCATAAACATCGGCCCGGAAAGCACGCTGCTCAGCTTTTCCCGTTCGGCTTCTTTTTGCTTATTGCGCGTATAGATGCCATCCTGCAGCGTATAGCACTCCCGGACAAAGGAAGCGTCCTCCTCAGACATTAGCAGGCTGAGCTGGTCAACCGTTTCTTCCCGCAGGGTATCCGCAGCCGCGTCTGCTATTCCACTCCTGCTGATCCCCACATTTACAATATTCGATGTATACTCGGGCAGCCCCAGATCCAGATTGGCCTGAATAACCAGAAGAACGAGTATTGCCACTACATACCGCCAGTATGGGCGGATAAACGTAAACAGCTGCTTCATTCGGTATTCCTTCTTTCATTTCTATTTTTATTTTATCCTTTTGTTTTGTCTGTTTTACCTGGTCAGCTTCCGAATCCAGTTGCCATAATTGGCTTCGAGGAATGCCGGAATACATTTAAACACCTGATCTGCATTCAGGCAGCAGACCACAACCACCGGAGAAGCCTTAACCACAAAGGCCATCACAAAGGAAAGGGGGATGACAATTAGCCATATACTGATTATATCCATTTTTACCACAAACATCGCGTTTCCGCCGCCGCGGATAATCCCGTTATTCGTAGGCATCTGATAGGACATCGTCACACAAACCACGCTGAGGATAATCAGAAAGCTGTTGGTCATCGCCCTTGTCTCCGCTGAGAGATCATACAGCCTCAGCACCGGGATCCGCAGGAAATACAGGCAGATACCGGAAAACACGCCGATGACCAGGAACATTTTCTGCAAAACCCTGGCATAATTTTTTACCAGATCGATATCCCCGCTGCCGA
>JAHZHG010000396.1 GCA_019420425.1 Clostridiales bacterium | reverse complement strand
CTGACGATGATCTTTATTTCCCATGATCTGAAGGTGGTGCGCTACATTACCCAGCGTACCGCGGTAATGTATCTGGGCAAGATCGTGGAGCTGGGGGATACAGAGACGCTGTTTACCGATGCCAAGCATCCCTATACCCAGATCCTGATCAGCGCCAGTCCAAAGATTGACCCCACCAGCCGGGAGAAGATCCCAGCCATTCAGGGAGAGGTGCCAAGCCCTATCGACCTGCCTGAAGGGTGCTTTTTCAGCCCCCGCTGCCCGAAGTGCACAGAAAAATGCAGAAAATCCATACCGGAGATGCGCAAGATTGCGCCGGGGCACTTCGCGGCCTGTCACCTCTATGATGAATAAAAAAGGAGAGATTACCATGGAAAAGAAAAATGTATGGCTTACCTATGAGGAAAACGAGCTGAGCCGTGTGATGGAGTATAATGAGGGCTACAAGGCCTTCCTGAGCGCGGGAAAGACTGAGCGGGAGTGTGTAGACTACGCGATCTGCGAGGCCCGGGAGAAGGGCTACCGAGACCTGAAGGAGGTCATCAAAAACAAAGAGCAGCTTCAGCCGGGGGATAAGGTATATTATTCCTATATGGGAAAATCCCTGCTGATGTTTATTATCGGAAAGGAGCCGCTGGAAAACGGAATGAATATCCTGGGCGCCCACATCGATTCCCCGCGAATCGATCTCAAGTGCAATCCGCTGTATGAGGACACGGAGCTGGCGTATCTGGATACCCGGTTTTACGGCGGAATCAAGGAATATCAGTGGCTGGCCATGCCTCTGGCCCTTCACGGCGTAGTGGCAAAGAAGGACGGTACGACGGTGAAGGTATCCATAGGAGAAAATCCCGGGGATCCGGTGCTGGGCATTACGGATCTGCTTCCCCATCTGGCCGACCGGCAGAAGGAGAAAAAGGCAGCAGATTTTATCGACGGAGAGGCGCTGGACATCCTGGTGGCCAGTATGCCGAAGGCAGACGGCGGAAAGGAGAGCGTAAAGGCGACTGTCCTTGATATCTTAAAGAAAACGCTGGATATGGAGGAGGAGGATTTCCTTTCTTCCGAGCTGGAGATCGTTCCCGCCGGCGGGGCGAGAGACTTTGGCCTGGACCGCAGCATGATCATGAGCTACGGCCATGACGACCGGGTATGCGCATATCCGTCCTACACCGCTATGTTTGCAGTAGAAAATCCGGAGCGTACCTGTGCCTGCATCCTGGTGGATAAGGAGGAGATCGGCTCCGAGGGAGCGACCAGTATGAACTCCGATTTCTTCAAAAACGCAGTGGCCGAGCTGGTAAACTGCCTGGGCGAGTATTCCGGCCTGGCGGTAAAGCGGGCGCTGGCCAATTCCTATATGCTGTCCTCGGACGTGACCGCGGCCTATGATCCGCTGTACGGCGAGGTCAGCGAGAAAAAGAACACCGGCTATCTGGGGAAAGGGCTGGCCTTCTGCAAGTACACCGGAGGCCGGGGAAAGTCCCGTTCCAACGATGCCAATGCAGAGTACGTGGCAAGGCTGCGCCGGGTGATGGATGACGCGAAGGTGCAGTGGCAGATGACCGAGCTGGGCCGCGTAGGCATAGGCGGAGGCGGAACCATTGCCAAGTTTATGGCGAACTACGGCATGGAAGTCATCGACAGCGGAGTGGCCGTACTTAGTATGCACGCACCGTGGGAGATTGTCAGCAAGGCTGATGTATATGAAGCGTATAAGGGCTATATTGCCTTTTTAAAGAACTGCTGAAAGAGGGGATAAAGCATGAAACTGCAGGAAATGAGCTGGGTCGAGGCAAAACAGTATTTTGAGACCCACGATACGGCCGTGATCCCCCTGGGCAGCACGGAAAACCACGGCTCTCACCTGGCCCTGGGGACAGATTTTCTGATTCCGGAGAAGCTCTGTGACTATATCGAGCGGGACCTGGACGTGATGATCACGCCGGTGATTCCCTTTGGCATTGCCGATCAGCATACCTGCTTTCCCGGAACGCTGACGCTGGGCTACGACGGCCTGTACATGGTGGTTTCCAAAATCACCTGGCAGCTTTATGATTACGGCATCCGTAAATTTGTATACCTGAACGGCCACGGCGGAAATAACCCGGTGCTGACCCATATCTGCCTGAAGCTGTCCGAGTGCGGCGCACTGGGGACAATGGTCAACTGGTGGCAGCTGGCCGGGGAGCTGAATCCGGCATGGAAGGGCGGACACGGCGGGGCGGAGGAGACGGCGGCAATGCTGGCCATTGATCCGAAATACGTAAAAATGGAGCTGTATCAGGAGCGGGGGGATCAGGATTTAAGCAGCACCCTGACCTGCTGCGGGATGAATCAGGTGAACTTCCGCGGCATCGCCATGACGGTTCCCCGCCAGTTTGGCCAGTTTGGCCCGGCCGGCTGGTATGGGCCGGACGACCCGAAAACGGCGACGGTGGAATGGGGGAATGAGATGCTGGAGAAAACAGGCAGCTTTATCTCGGATTATATCCGGGAATTTATGACCGTAAGCCTTCCTGCGCCGCCGCTGACGTGATGATTGGCGGCAGACTTTTGAAATAAAGGTGGAGGAATGATATGCTCTGCATAAAAAAGGTAAGAGTATGTGCCCATGAGGATAAGGGAATCTGTGACATGGTGATTCATTTCGGGGAGCTGGTAAAAGAAGTGAGCAAA
>JAHZHG010000395.1 GCA_019420425.1 Clostridiales bacterium | reverse complement strand
TGACGACGGACGCCGAAGGACAGGCAACGATCTGGCTGGAAAACGATACCTATAGCTTTGCGGCGTCAAAGGAGGATTATCAGCCCAAGGAGCTGACCGGCGCCCTCACGGTGGCCGGAAAGAGGCTGGAACAGGTGCTGGAATTTGAACCGGAGGATATACCGGTGATCTTCAGCTCCAGCATTGCCGAGTATGAAGGCGTAATTTACTGCTGCCAGCGCGATGTGCCGGGCATGGTCAGAATTTCCGTGCAGCCTGCGGAGTATGACTACATCTGCGGCATAGCGTTTTACAATGACCGCCTGTATTACTGCTGCAAGCAGGCCGGAACCTCGGGCTATGGCTCGGCTATCTATTCCTGCAATATGGACGGCAGCGACCAGCGATGGATTGCCTCCGGGCAACCGGAAAGCGGTGCCAGCTTTACCGAATTTATCATTATGGATGGCTCGATTTATTATGGTTCAGCCGGTCAGTATTGCTTAGATCTGGAAACCGGCCAGGGGCGCAATACCGTCCAGGGCTATGACGATGAAGCGCTGCAGTATTTTCAGCATGAGTCCCAGCAGATTGACGGAAAATACTATCCGGCGATCGTCACCCGGTTTTACGGAGAAGCCAAATACTACTCAGATTACCAGGGTATCCATCAGGTAAAGGACGGCGTGGATCAGCTCCTGTGTCCGGGATCTCAGTGGAGGTATCTGGAAGCGGTGACGGAGAATTATGTGTATTATTCCGATTATGCGGATAATTTCGATTATCTTTACCGCATAGACCTGCAGACCGGAGAAACGGTCCAGATCGACGGCCACCAGTCGGCGGGCAGCGGCGGATACTTTAACTGGTAGCAGAGTTACTTTTCACGGGTCAGGAATGCGTACTGGCTGCGTATTCCGTGAGAACATGATACAAGAGTGAGGGGCGGCTTTTGCGCAGCAAAATTCGGAATACCGCCCCGAATCGTAACGTAGCAGAGGAAAACAGGTTGATTTTCCGGAGTGATATGATATACTGATGGATAGAAAAACGGATACAGGTGCATGAACTGCTTAAACCGGAAGTCGGGTGAGAATCCCGCGCAAGGCCGTTGCTGTATTTAGACGGCGCAGCTTGATAGCCACCGGAACGATGCCCGGGAAGGGAAGCTGCGCAAGCGTTTATAAGCCAGAATACCTGCCTGTAGCTGACGAAAAATATGCTGCCGTCCGCCCTGCCATTGTTTGCAGGGCTAAACGGCGGCAGATCTCTGCGGATCACCGGAGTTTTCGTATAGGCGTTTGGAGGCTGTGGCTGCTTATCGAATATTATGCCGTCCGGGAGTGCCGGGCGGCATTTTCTGTTAAGAAATATATACTTTATGCGCCGCATTTACTGCGGTTTCAAAAGAATAGTTCAGGAGGGAGGTGTTTCTCCATTGGCGGTGGGAATTGAGGATTGTTTTGTGATTAAACAGAATAAGCGTCTGCAGTGCGGCTACACCACCGGCTCCTGCGCGGCGGGAGCTTCCCGGGCGGCGGCGGAAATGCTGCTTACCGGAAGGCGGGTAAATTATGCGGAAATCCTGACGCCAAAGGGAATCCGGCTGAATCTGGAGATTCTGGAGCAGAAGTGGGAGGAGGGCGGCAAAGCCGTATCCTGCGCAGTGCGCAAATTCTCCGGCGACGACCCGGATGTGACCGATGGGATCCTTGTCTATGCCCGGGCGGAGAAAAGGCCGGAGCCGGGGATTTTGATTGACGGAGGCATTGGCGTAGGCCGGGTGACCCGGCCAGGGCTGTCCCAGCCGGTGGGAGAGGCGGCGATCAACCGCGTTCCCCGGGAGATGATTACCCAGGCGGTGGAGGACGTCTGCCGGGCAATGGATTACGACGGAGGGATTTCCGTGGTCATTTCCATACCTGACGGGGTAGAGCTGGCGAAAAAGACCTTCAATCCCCGGCTGGGCATCGAGGGCGGCATTTCCGTGCTGGGCACCAGCGGAATCGTGGTGCCGATGAGCGAGGAGGCCCTGATTGCCAGCATACGCCTGGAGCTGGAGATGAGAAAGGCCCAGGGGCTGCAATATCTGCTGATTACGCCGGGAAATTACGGCGCGGACTACACAAAGGCCCATCTGGAGGTGCCGGATCAGGTGCAGGTAAAATGCAGCAATTTTGTCGGCGAGACACTGGATATTGCCGCTGACCTTGGCTTTGCGGGAATTGTCTTTGTGGCCCACGTAGGTAAGTTTGTCAAGGTAGCCGGGGGCATCATGAACACCCATTCCCGGAACGCCGATTCCCGGGCAGAGCTGATGGCCGCCTTTGCCCTGCGCGCAGGCGGCAGCCGGGAGCTGGCGGTAAGGATACTGGATTCCATCACGACAGAGGAGGCTCTGGAGCTGATGGACACGGAAGGCATAAAGGAAAAAGCGATGGCCCTGGCGGCAGACCGGGCGAAGTACTATTTGCAGCACCGGATAGACGGGCGGATGAAAACTGAGGTCGTGCTGTTTTCCTCAGCCCAGGGATTTCTGGCCCAAACCGAAGGGGCGGAAGAGTTGCTTTTGGCCACGGCGGCGCAGCCTGCGGCAGATTTCGGGAAAAAATAATAGTATTTTACACACATTGGATACCCGGACGCCACTATGGGAAGGAGGTTGTCCATCCGTCGCTGATGGCAACGCTCCGGCGAACTAGC
>JAHZHG010000394.1 GCA_019420425.1 Clostridiales bacterium | reverse complement strand
AGGGGCAAAATTTGCCGTGTCTGCGGGGCATAGTGGGCCTGCCGGGGCGTCCGGGTATCCAATGTGTGTAAAATACTATACCTTTCCGGCATCCCAGAACTAAGCTGCAGCAAATGCGGAACATAAGGCATAGTATTATATATATTGGGCTTGTATAAGCAAATACTAAAAAATGGTTGAAAATACGCGCTGAGTATTTCCAAAACAAAAAACAGAAAATCCAGAAGAATAACTGAAAAAGTTCTGAATGCATAGAAAGCTGGCGGCAGGGTGCTGGCTGCGGTTCCGCAGCCGGCGATTTATCGCATCTACAGGAAAAAGCAGGTGTATTTAGAGCAAAAAACTGCATCCGGCTCGATCATGAGGCCAGATGCAGCTATATGTTCTTTATTTTACTTCCAGAATTTTTCCGCTCTCCTTGTCATATTTGCAGTAGCAGCCGTTTTCGGAGATGAACGGAGAGTAGTTGCCTGTTTTGATGTTCTTTAGGTAGACGATATGAGTGGTAGTCATGTAAACCAAGGAGAACCGCTCGCTTAAGCTGGAAATCCATTTGTAGGTGTTGGACTTTCCATCCGGGGCCATGACCAGATTGTAGCCGCCTTCGCAGGGATGGAGCTGGAAATATACCTTTTCGCCTTTCTTGGACTCTTTGTATACCTCGCTGTAGATGTAAGAGGAGAAGGATTTCTTTACCCAGCTTTTGAAGGAACTTTTGGTGTAGACTACGCCGGAAACCTCGTCCGTGATCTTGTCGCCGCGTTCGATACGGGTTTTGATGATCCGCAGTACGTCGATGGACCAGTTAATAAAGGAAAATACATTGTATTCCATGGATTCCAGAAGGGTATCAACCAGCTCTCTGGAAAGGATATCTGAGCATTTGGCTTCTTCAAACAGTTGATTATTCATATGCATGTCCCTTTCTTCGCTTTCCCGGGAGATTTTCTTCCTCTCATAGGAAACTTCATTCCCTATGAGATAAACCCTGCCGGGGGATCGAAAAGTCTGCCTCAGAGAAAGTGCGTCCGATGAAATAGGGACCCTCGGGCAGACGGTGCGCGGCTATGTGCGCGGCGCATTTTTATTTTTCTTTCATTATAAAACTCCGTTATACGGAAATCAATGGTTAAATAAATAACTTTTCTGTGGGGATATATTCATCCAGAGTGAGTCCGGTCATGTTCAGATAGAGAGCCAGGGGGCGGGTGACATAACGGATGTGCCACGGCTCCCAGGGACAGCCGGTGACGGTCTCTTTGCCTCTGGGGTAACGGATGACGAAGCCGTACAGCGGGGCGTTGCGGGAGAGCCAGGCTCCTTCGGGAGTGCGGGCAAAGTCCTCGGTCAGCTCCAGGCCTGCTGCCGGGCAGGAGACGTCAAGGGCCAGTCCCGATTGATGCTCGCTGGCTCCAGGAGGGGCTACTGCCAGGATCACAGGAGCGTTTCTCCCGGCGGCAGCTGTGCCTGCGTCCTTGGCAGCGGAGTTTCCGCCGGAGGGCATTGGCGCCGGGGGAGCAGGCGGGGACAAGGCCAGCTCGGGGTGGGCGGCCATATGGGCTTCGAAAAGCTCCCTTTGCCTTGCATATGGCCGGTATCCGGATATCCCGTACAGAGCCATACAATCCTTTGCGGCCGCCTGGAATAGTTTCTCCGCCGCCTGTGCAGCCGGACGGGAGAGCAGCCGCTTTGGATCATCCGGCAATGCGTCAAAGGGGATCCGGGGAGCAGTCAGATCATCCGGAACAAAGTCCGGGGGAAGGGGATGGAGCCGGTTAATCAGATCGGTACAGCGCATGATAAAAACTCCTCACATAGCATGATAACTACTATATGAGGAGCTTTGATTTTTATGTCAGCGTATTTTATTTGGAGATTGCGTCCATACTCATTTTCTCCAGCAGCTCTGTCTTAATCCGATACAGCTCATCCGAGAGATCCACGTAAACCTCATGGGGGTTCACAAGACGCTTTGTCTCCTCCCACAGGGTATCCTTCTCACGGAAGCAATAATCGCGGATTTCCATGACAGAGGGAGAGGTATACACGCACTCGCCCTTCTGGAATACCGGCACCAGAAGCTCACGCAGCGTATAGGTACCGCCCTTGATTTTCGTCTTTTTCCAGGTTTCCAGCGGATCAAAGATGATCATATCCTGGCTCTCGTCAAAGGTTTCATCTTCAAGGCAGATCAGATCGGCGCGGATCTTTCCTGACTCACGGTCGTAAATCCGGTAAACCGTTTTATTTCCGGGATTGGTAATTTTTTCTGTGTTTTCTGAGAGCTTGATCTTGGGGATGAATTCACCGGTTTCCGGATCCTGGATAGCCGCCAGCTTGTAGACCCCGCCGAAGGCAGGGCAGTCCTTGGAGGTAATCATATTTGTACCAACGCCCCAGGAGGTAATCTGGGCGCCCTGGGCCTTCAGGCTGTTGATCAGGTGCTCATCCAGGTCGGAGGAGGCGGAGATAATCGCGTCAGGGAAGCCTGCCTCATCCAGCATCTTTCTCGCCTTTTTGGACATATAGGCCAGGTCGCCGCTGTCCAGACGAATGCCGTAGAAGTTCAGCGGAATACCGGCGGCCCGCATTTCCTTAAAGATCCGGATAGCGTTTGGTACACCGGACTTCAGGGTAGCATACGTATCCACCAGAAGGATGCACGCCTCGGGATACAGTTCAGAGTATGCCTTGAAGGCGGTGTATT
>JAHZHG010000393.1 GCA_019420425.1 Clostridiales bacterium | reverse complement strand
GGTCTTTTTTTCATGCTAAACTAAAAACAGGAAGGATGAGGAAAAACGGAGGTATGTAATGAAAACAGGAGCTTTGATTATCGCTTCAATGCGGGTTGAGGACGATTACAGAGGCAACGAGGAGATGACTACCTTTTTGCCGATGCTTCATCTAAAGAGAACGACAGTAGTACGGCAGGAGATTGCGAAGCTGCGGAAAGAAGGAGTTTCCCCGATTATTGTCATGTGCGGCTATTTGCAGGATGTGCTGAAGAAGCATCTAAGCCACCAGAAGGTACAGTTTTTGGAAGACCCGGATTTTGACCGGCACGATTTTGCGGAAACGCTGCGGCTTGGCTTGGACTATGCTGCGGCCAGCTGCGACCGCCTGGTGCTGGTCCCGGTGGAATATCCGGCTTTTGCACCGGAAACCCTGCATGAGTTAATGACGCAGACCAGGACGGCCATGCCGGTATACCAGGGGCGGGCGGGATTTCCGCGCATCTACTGCGGCAGCAGCTGGGGCAGGGAGAAGCAGATCAATGAGCTGGAGACCGGAGACGAAGGAGTGGTCTGTTCGCTTCTTGAGCCGGGGGGAATTGAGCGGGCCATTCTTTTAGAGGAAAAACGAAAGGGCGAGGACAGCCTGGAGGCGAAAATCCAACTTATCATGAAAAAGGAGGAGGATTTTTTTACTCCGGCCCTTTACCGGCTGTTTACCTATATTGACCAGACCGGTTCTATCCAGGCAGCCTCTGTTAAGATGGAAATTTCTTATACAAAGGCATGGAAAATGATTAACCGGGTGGAGGAGGAAATGGGCTTTCCTTTTCTGAAACGCTGCAACGGCGGGAAAAACGGAGGCAGCTCCAGCCTTACCGAGGAAGGAAAGCGGTTTATCGAACGGTATCATGCAATGACAATGGATATTGAGCGGATTGCTCAGAACTTTTTCGATTTGTATTTTTATGAATATCGCTGAAGGCTCTATTGACATTGATCTCTCGGACGCTTATAATATGGATATTAAATTGAAAAAATATCGGCGCTTAGGAGGAAAAGAAAATGGTGAAGAGGACAAAACGAATAACGGCAGCGGCACTGGCCGGAGTGTTGGCGGCAGGTATGGGAATGTCTGCTATGGCAGCTGAGGGGGATGAGGTGGAACTCATCGTATTCGCAGCAGCTTCAATGACAGAGACGCTGACCGAGATCCAGGAGATGTACAAGGAGGTGGCGCCGAATGTGACGCTTACCTTTACTTTTGATTCTTCCGGAACCCTGAAAACCCAGATTCAGGAGGGCGCAGACTGCGACCTGTTTATTTCCGCGGCACAGAAGCAGATGAATCAGCTGGACATCAACGCAGATCCTTCCGTAAATGAGGAGGGCCTGGACTTTGTTGTGGAAGACAGCAGAATTGACCTTTTGGAGAATAAAGTCGTGCTGGCCGTTCCCGAGGGCAACCCGGCAGATATCCAGTCCTTTGAGGATCTGGGTACGGACAAGCTTTCCATGCTCTGCCTGGGTAATGAGGACGTTCCGGTGGGCGCGTATTCCGAAGAGATCCTGGACAACCTGGGAATCCGGGAGCAGCTTGAGGCTGACGGAAAGATCACCTATGGTTCCAACGTAAAAGAGGTAACCACCCAGGTATCCGAGGGCACGGTAGACGCGGGAATCATCTATGCGACAGACGCATTTTCCGCTGGCCTGACGGTTGTGGATGAGGCCACAGCCGACGACTGCAGACAGGTAATCTATCCGGCAGCCGTGCTGAATGTTGCACAGCATCCGGAAGAGGCCCAGGCATTCTTGGACTATCTGACCACCGATGACTGCGCGGCAGTATTCGAAAAGGTAGGCTTTTCTGTAGTGGGCCAGGCAGAAGAGGACGAAACTGAGACAGAGACAGAGGCAGTAACGGAGTAATGGACTGGTATCCGCTGTTTAATTCCCTGAGGATTTCCCTGATTTCCAGTGTGGTCGTATTTTTTACCGGTATTTTCGCTGCATATTATATTGCAAAGCTCCATCCTGTGCTGAAAGGCATTTTGGATGTGGTTCTGACCCTGCCGCTGGTTTTGCCGCCGACGGTAGTGGGCTATTTTCTTCTGGTGCTGATGGGGCCTAAGCGCCCCTTCGGCATATGGTTCATGAACATGTTTCAGACAAAGCTGGTAATGACCTGGTATTCCGGCATTTTTGCGGCGACGGTTGTTGCCTTTCCGCTGATGTACCGGACGGCCAGAGGAGCGTTCGAGAGCTTTGACCGGACGCTGTCCTACTCCGGCCAGACGCTGGGACTTTCCAACACCTATATTTTCTGGCGGATACAGATGCCGGCGTGCAGGCAGGGAATTATCGCCGGCGCGGTGCTGGCCTTTGCGCGGGCGCTGGGCGAGTATGGCGCTACCAGCATGGTGGCGGGCTACACCCCCGGAAAGACAGCGACGATATCTACGACGGTGTATCAGCTGTGGCGGACAAATGACGATGCGCTGGCGTTCAAATGGGTCATGGTAAATGTGGCGATTTCTGCGGTGGTTCTGCTTGCGGTGAACCTTCTGGAAAGAAAAGAGAAAAAGCGGCCGCGACGGCCTTCGGGAGGATGAAAATGGCACTGCATGTAGAGATCAGAAAAAACTTCGGGAGTTTTACGCTTCAGACGAAATTTGAGACTGACGGCGGAGTAATGGGAATCCTGGGAGCCTCCGGCTGCGGAAAGAGT
>JAHZHG010000392.1 GCA_019420425.1 Clostridiales bacterium | reverse complement strand
TCAAAGGAAAGGCGCATATCCGTTAAAACAGTGATATCCGCCTTTCCTTTGTAGCTTATCGGAAACCCGGTAAGCTACAAAGGAAAGGCGGATATCACTGTTTTAACGGATATGCTGGAACACGCCGGCGCTGATGAGGCAGACGGAGATAACGGCCTGGATCTTTCTATCTATGGCCGGGCATATGAGTACATATATGCCAAAGAAGGAGAGGCAGAGCTGGCAATAAAGAATCTCCCTCCGGAAAACACATTTCTGGTTTACGATGACAGCATTGAGCAGAACGAGCTCTTTGCTGTCTACTATTATGCCAGAGTGGACGACACGGACAGGACAGGCACGTGTTATGTGGCAACGGTGCTGACACGGGGTTTCAAGTATGTGTTAAACATCCAGGACATTGACGGCCCGCAGGCCCTGATGGAAGAACCAGCTCCGCACTACCTGGGCGAGGTGCCGGTCATCGAATATCTGAACAATAAGCTGGCTATCGGCGATTATGAGCTGCAGATCCCGTTGATCGACGCCTACAATGCGCTGATGTCAGACCGGATCACAGATAAGGAGCAGTTCATCGATGCCATATTGGCTATCTATGGAACGCTGCTGAGCGATGAGGATGCGGAAGAGGGAGACGGTAAGGGTAGCCATGAGGCGATGAAGCGGCTGAAGAGGGAAAAACTGCTGGAGATGCCGGGCGAAGGGGCAAAGGCAGAATATATTACCCGTACATTTGATGAAGCGGGGGTGGAGATTCTGAAAAAGGCCATTGAGCAGGATATCCATAAATTTTCCCATATCCCCTGCATGTCGGATGAATCCTTTGGCGGAAATGTGTCTGGTGTGGCCATGGAGTTTAAGCTCCTGGGTATGGAGAACATCACCAAGATAAAAACCAGGTACTATAAAAAGGGGTTGAGGAAGAGGCTGCGGATTGTTGCGCGCTTCCTTGGCACCAGGGCAGCTAAAACAATTGACGCCGCAGGGATCACCCCGACGTTTACCCGGGCCATGCCGAAGAACCTTCTGGAGATTTCCCAGTATGTGGCAAACCTCTGGGGCAAGGTCAGCCGCAAAACGCTGCTGTCCCAGATTCCGTTTGTGGAAGATGTGGAGGGGGAGCTGGCCGCGGTGGAGGAAGAAGAGCAGAAAGCACTGGAGCAGCAGAAAGAGCTGTTCAAAGGGCAGATGAATGAGCCGCCGGAGAGCGGCAATGCGGATGAGGAGTAGAGAATACTGGGCTGACCGCGCTGCCCGGATGATGTATGAGCAGATGGCGGATGCGGAGGATACAGCGGATCAGATCGCAGCCTTCTACCAAAAGTCGGCCAGATATTTAAGCCTGCAAATGGAAGGTATTTTCGAAAAGTATCAGACCAAGTACGGTTTGCCTGAGAAAGAGGCGCGGCAGCTGCTCAGCCATTTACAGAGCGAGGAGGACATACAGGCGCTTCTGCAGGCATTGAGGAATGGAGACAGCGGACAGAGCAAAACAGAGTTACTACAGCGGCTGGAGGCTCCGGCCTACGCAGCGAGGATAGACCGCCTGCAGCAGCTACAGAATCAACTGAACCTGGTCATGCAGAATATTTATCAGCAGGAAAAAGCATTCAGCACGAACTTTTATCTGGACTTTGCCCGGAAATCGTATTACCAGTCAGTTTATCAGATCCAGCAGCAGGCGGGCGTTGCGTTCTCTTTTAGCCATGTCAGCGCAAAGCAGATTAACCAGGCGGTTAAGTCAAAGTGGTCAGGCAAGAATTATTCGGCCCGTATCTGGGGGAATACGCAGACGTTGGCGAAGGAGTTAAAGGAGGAGCTGACGATCAGCCTGATCACCGGCAGGACAGAACGGGAGACGGCAGACATTATTGCCAATAAGTTCGCCCAGGGAGCCAGAGCAGCCAGGCGTCTGATCCGTACAGAGAGTAATTACCTGTCCGGGCAGATGGAACTGGAGTCTTACCGGGCGTGCGAAATTGACCGATATATCTACGTCGCAGTGTTGGATCTGCGGACATCCAAAGTGTGTGCAGACCTGGACAACAAGGTGTTTCTGGTTTCTGAGGCAAAAGTAGGAGCAAATTACCCGCCTATGCATCCATGGTGCCGGTCTACGACAATCGCCTACGTTTCGGATGAAATCCGGGAGAAGTGGACCAGGAGCGCCAGAGACCCGGTGACAGGAAAGACGATTCAGGTACCGGCAAAGATGACTTACCATGAGTGGTACGAGAAATACGTTGCAGGCAATCCGGCTGCCCAGGCAGAAGAAACGAAGATAAAGAGCCGGGCAGCGGATCGCGTGCAGTATAAAAAGTATCGCAAGATTCTTGGAGACGAAATACCGGAATCCTTTGCAAAGTTCCAGGAGTTGAAGTATAATAATCCTGAGAAGTGGAATTTACTTAAAGGTCTGTTTAGAAAACAGCATAATAAAAATACAGCGTTTGAACAGCTGTCCGAACCATTACAGCTTAAACATGTCAGGAAAGTGCTTTCTGATATGGGCGTTGCTTATGATCATGTGAAAATATCGATTGAACGCAATCCTGAGCTTATAGGGTCATGTTATTACGGATGGACGAACCCGAACGGAAAAGAAGTTCAGCTGTATCCCGACGCATTTGCCTCTCGCGAATGTTTAGTAAAGACGCTGGGGCATGAGCGGGTGCATATCGAACAGATTAAACTTTGGGGCCCTGCAAAAACAGCAGAGGAAGCAATGTAC
>JAHZHG010000391.1 GCA_019420425.1 Clostridiales bacterium | reverse complement strand
GAAGAGATTACGCACCGGAGCTACTCCACCATTGTACTGGGCGGAGGCGCCGTACAGGATAAATTCTTCTGCCGGCAGGTGAAAGAACGGTGTGGAAAACGGGTAATCCCCGCATCCACAGAGGCCACCGCCCTGGGAAATATTCTGATGCAGCTGGAAGCGCTGGGCGAACCGCTCTCCTGCGGACAGCGAAAAGAACTGCTGATGAACTCTATGATCGAAAAACGGCTTTAACGGAGGAATACCATGGATAAAAAACGGCGTATCCGGCCCCCATTTTTTGAAATCGGGCCGAAAAACTATCTTTTCGGCAAAGATATTGTGGATCTGGCAAGGGCCGCGGATGAGGCTTCCCGGAAATACCAGGTGCAGGTCATTTACACCACCCCCTATGCAGACATCCGCACAGTGGCAGAGCATACCGAACACATCTATGTGTTTGCTCCCCACATGGACTTTGCGCCGGTGGGACGCGGCCTGGCAAATGTCCTTCCGGAATCTGTCCGTGATGCGGGAGCCTCAGGCGTAATGCTGAACCACGCAGAGCGGCCCTTGAGCCTCGGCGCTCTGTCCAAAACCCTCACCCGCGCCCGCGCCCTGTCTCTGATGACCATTGTGTGTGCGGACTCTCTGGCGGAGACAAAATCCATCGCCACGCTCCGGCCGGATATGATGATCACCGAGCCGTCGGAGCTGATCGGCACAGGAAATGCGGCCGGTACGGACTATGTCCGCACCTCCGTGGAGGCTGTGCGGGAAATCGCTCCGGAAATCGGCGTACTGGCGGGCGGCGGAGTAAGCTGCGGCCAGGATGCCTACCGGATCATTGCCGCAGGAGCGGACGCCACCGGCTCCTCCAGCGGGATTGTAAGGGCGGCCGATCCGGAAAAGATGATCCACGAAATGCTCTCGGCGGTCCGCCAGGCCTGGGACGAACGAATGAATGGAAAATAAACAATAAAGGAGAAAACAGATGAGCATATATCACGAGAAAATCACGATCCAGTCAGACAGAAGGCCAACCTTTGACGATATCACCGGCCAGGTAAAAGAAGTCCTGAAGAACTCCGGCATACATAACGGCAGCATACTTGTCTACACCGGCCATACCACCTGCAGCGTACAGATCCAGGAATACTCCGACGGGCAGACCTACTGGGGAACCGAGCTGATCATGCAGGATCTGGTGAATGTCCTCTCCAAGATTATCCCCACCTGCACAAATGAAGGGCAGTATCTGCATCCCTGCCAGGCCCATGTGGACATCGCCGCAGCCGAGAGAAACGAGCTGCCCAGCTGGAGCCTGAATACAGACGCCCATCTCCGCTCCGTCATCATGGGCCGCTCCGTAACGGTTCCGGTAATCGACGGCGAGCCTGTTCTGGGCGAATTCGGCCGGATATACTTCGGCGACTGGGATCAGGTACGCGCCAGGACACGGACGGTGATTGTACAGGTCAGCGGAGAGTAATAGAAAAAAATCGGGGGCAGCAAGCTTCTCCGCCTGCCTCGCAACGCCCAGGCGGCATACTCTTTCTTCGCCGCAGGGCGCATCTCCGGAGGTATGCAGGCATGAACCGGTCTTTATTATTCTGCGGTTTCTTTGCTTCGCTGATCCAAAGCAAATCCAATTGTGACGATAGTAGATATTCTGGAGCGTGGGCAGAATAGGACGAATATGGAGAAATGAAAATAAAGAGATTGAGAACGAGAGATTTTTCGTGTACAATAAAGCAAAAGCTATTAACGGCTTCATGCCCGGAGAGACAGGAGGGGTAAACCAGTGGAAGAAAGTGTATGGAGCGAGTTTGTAAAGGGAATTTTGAATATTATGGATGACAGGCTTGTAAGCATTATTTTATACGGTTCTGTTGCCAGGGGCACAAATACAGAGGAATCCGATGTTGACATCGCATTGATTATGCACGGGAAGTTGGATTTTGATACAGAAGATAAATTATCGGATTTTATTGTGGATATGAATTTGAAATACGACAAGGTATTTTCCGTAATTGATATTGATATCGAGCATTTCAGAAAATGGATAAATGCACTTCCATTTTACCAAAACGTAGAAAGGGAGGGCGTTGTATTATGGAAAGCAGCTTAAATGAGCTGTCGAAATACCGTTTTCAGCGAGCATGTGAGGATTTAAATGATGCAAAGCTTCTGATGGACGCAAAGAGTTTCAAATCCTCCGTGAATCGTTCTTACTACTCTATCTTCCATGCGTTAAGATCTGTTACGGCATTAGATAGATTTGACGCAAGCAAACACTCCAGTGTGATTGCCTACGTAAATCGTTCCTATGTAAAAAAAGGGATATTTGATAAATCTTTATCAAAAATGCTGGATAAAGCATACCGTCTCCGGGAATGTGCAGACTATAAAGATTTTGAGATTATTTCCAAAGAAATGGCTGAGGAACAGATACAAAGAGCAGAAAAAATCCTGGCGATGATAAAGTCTTATCTGGATGAAAAGTGGGAATTGTAACAGGAAGTCAATGGCGCTGACCGTCTTTAAGAAAACTGCGCCGTCAGACGCCTCAACTGCAAAAACAGCACAGCCGCAAAGGGCTGTGCCGTTTTTTATGCAGTAAATTATTGCTGTTATCTCAGTCCGACTTCCGTTCCTTCCTTCATTGAACGCTCAATGGCATCCACTACCCGCAGGGCGTCGTAGGACTGCTTCGGGGTGATGATGGATTTGGTTCCGGTTACCACGTTGTTGACGAAGGCCATGATCTCTTCTGCCAGGTCGC
>JAHZHG010000390.1 GCA_019420425.1 Clostridiales bacterium | reverse complement strand
GGGCGATATGGCGGCCAAGCTGTTTATGCAGGCGGTGATTCTGCTGCTGAATGCGGCGAGCCGCGCGTGTGCGCCAAAGGAGCGTGCAGGGATGGAGCCCGGAGAGAAAAGACGGATGTACCGGATTGTGGCGGCAGGCTTTGCGGCGCCTGCGGGAATTGTGCTGATTGGCTTTGCCGCAAACGCTATATTTCCGGTGGGAGACAATATTGTACTGATTATTGACTCCCTGCACCAATACCTTCCCTTTTACACGGAGCTGCATGAAAAGCTGGTTTCCGGGGAATCTCTGCTGTATTCCTTTTCCGGAGGGCTGGGCTTTGATTTCTGGTCAACCATCGCCTATTATATGGCCAGTCCGCTGAACCTGGTGCTGGCCTTGTTTCCTACAGAAAATGTGGCGGATGTGATGGATCTGCTGATCCTGGTGAAAATCGGCCTGTGCGGGGCTGCATTTACCTGGTATTTATACCGGCGGAATTCGCAAAAGTCTGTGCTGCCGGTGGCCTTCGGCACCATGTTTGCCCTGAGTAACTTTGTCATTGGGTATTACTTCAACCTGATGTGGCTGGACAGCATTGCCCTGCTGCCGGTGATCATGGCCGGTGTGGAGCGGATAGTCAAAGGGGAGAGCGGAAGGACCTTTGCCTGGTCCCTGGGGCTGGCGCTGTGGTGCAATTATTACATTGGGTTTATGCTCTGCATTTTTGCCTGCCTGTACTTTGTCGTACAGTGGCTCTGCGCAAATACCTGCACGATACGGCGATTTTTTAAAAGCTGTGCGTCGTTTGCCTGGTATGCCCTGCTCTCCGGAGGAATGGCGGCTGCAGCGCTGGTGCCTGCGTTTATGTCCCTGCAGGCCTCGGAATCCATGGAGAGCAATTCCTTTCCCAGTACGATCCGGTTTTACGTGAACGGACTGGATCTGCTGCTGAGCCATCTGGCGGCGCTGGAGCCGGTTACCATATCGGACAGCCAGGTAGGACTGAATGTGTTCTGCGGCAGCATTATGCTGATCCTGGTGGTGATGTACGTGCTGGATGAACGGATCCGTCTGCGGGAGCGTCTGGCCAGGACGGCGCTGGCCGGCCTTTTGCTGCTCAGCTTTGCCTTCAATATGCTCAATTATATCTGGCACGGCTTTCATACGCAGAACGGACTGCCGAACCGGTTTGCCTTCATTTATGTCGCGGTCATTCTGGTGATGGGCTATGATGTGATCGGCCCTGTGCGGGATTTTTTTACGCCGCGGATTATTTTTGCAGCATTGGTTCCGGCAGGCTTTCTGGCTACGGCGTGGATAACGGAATACGATACAGAGATCCCCTGGTATGCGTAAGCGATTACGCTGGGCCTTATGCTGGTTTATCTGATTATGCTGCTGGCAGGGCGGCTCACCCGGATCAGGCTGAAACCCTTCTGCCGCGTGCTGTCGGGCTTCTTGCTGGCGGAGATGACGGCCAGCGGGATTTTCGGAATTATCCAGAACGGTAACGTGACAAGAAGCATTTATCTGAATGACCAGGCATCCTACAAGCGGCTGATTGCCGGGGCAGAGCCGGAGGGAAGCACGGAATTTTACCGCAGCGAGGTGGACAGCCAGCGGATGCGCAACGTGAGTATGTTCGTGGGCGCCAATTCCATGATTATGTTCAACTCGACCATGCCGGCATCCACGGTAGAGCTTTGCAAGGCGCTGGGCATCGAGGCCAGAACGAATAAAAACGGATATATCGGGGTGACAAAGCTGATGAACGATGTGTTCGGCATCCGCTATGTTGCTTCCTCCAAGGGAAAGGGGGATACCCTTTATCAGTTTGAAAAGGTGGCAGAGGATGAACCGCTGACCCTGTATCGAAACGACAACGCCCTTTCCCTGGGCTTTATGGTAAACCGGGAGCTGGAGGACTGGCAGCTGGGAGACAAAAGCCCGCTGGAGGTGCAGAATGATTTTGTCAAGCTGGCCACGGGGCTGGAGGGGCCGTTCATTCTGGACCGGTACATTGAGCTGGAGGACGGAGAAACATACACCATAAGGATACCGGAAAACAAGCAGGTGTACCTGTGCCTGGAAAACCGGGTGGAGCAGATCAAGCTGACCACTCCGGAGTTTGATGGTACCTATGACACGTATACCGATCATCTGTACGTGATCAATACCACGGACGGCAAAGAGGGAACGGCGGAGTTTACGGTTAAGCTGAAGGATAATCAGGATTCCGTACAAATGAAGGTGTATACCTGTGCCAATACCGCTTATGAGGCAATCACAGAGCGTCTGGCCGGGAACCAGCTGACCGGCGTCCGGGAGACGGGAAACCGGGTAACCGGACAGATCACTGCCCAGACGGACGGACTGCTGCTGCTGACGGTTCCCTATGATGAGGATTGGCAGATATCCGTGGACGGACAGCCGGCCGATGCGGTGTGCATCGGGGAAGCGCTGACCGGTATAGAGCTTGCGGCAGGCAGCCATGAGCTGGAAATGACGTATACCCCGCGGGGAATGTGGCCGGGAACAGCGATTTCCCTGATCTGTATCGGGTTATATTTTGCGTCGGGAATAGCAGAAAAGAGAAAGAAAGGACAGAACGATGGACGTATATGTATCGAAGAGAGCGCAGATGTTTCAGACTGGAATATTTGCAGTGCTGAACGAGAAGAAGGAAGAGCTGCAAAAGGCGGGGAGGACGGTGTACAACCTGTCGGTGGGGACGCCGGACTTTGCGACGCCGAGGCGGATAACGGAGGCTGTGGCGGAGGCGGCG
>JAHZHG010000039.1:2833-13233 GCA_019420425.1 Clostridiales bacterium | reverse complement strand
ACCACCCTCCTCCCTATAGCAGCGTCCGGGTATCCCATACGTGTAAAAAGTATACCGTTCAGGCATCCCAGAACTAAGCCGCGTTCCCTGCGGTTTTCTTGAAAGAATATGCCATTTTACAGGAGGTAAACAGAATGAGCAGTACGATTTCCCTGCAGACCAGTACCAAATCCTATGACGTAGTGGTAATCGGCTCCGGCCTGGCCGGCATTACCGCTGCCTTTCGCGCCGCTGACGCCCGGGCTTCGGTTCTTCTCTGTTCCAAAACGCGGCTCTGCTCCGGCTCCAGCTTTTATCCCATGATGGATACCCTGCATTGCCAGTGTACCATAGATGAGCAGGATGAAGAGCTTTTTATGCAGGATATCCGGGATTGCAGTGCCCGGATGAACGATGCTTATATGAACCGCTACTACATTACGCATATCCGGGACTGCCTCCGGTATTTTGCCGGCCTGGGAATTCCTGTTCACAAGCTGCCGGAGCCAAAGCTGGCCTGCTTTGCGAGCCATCCCCACGACCTGTATTACTGGAAGGACTGGGACGCTATCCGTAAGTCTCTGTACACCGCAATTGCACAGAAAGAAAATCTGGCGCTCTCTGAACAGGCAGATCTCATTTCTGTCATCCGGGATAATCCGGATGCACCGAAGGCGTGCGGAGTCTGCCTCTATCACAGAGATACAAACACATATGAATTTGTCCCTGCAAGGGCCGTCATTCTGGCCACCGGCGGCTTTGGCGCACTTTATAAGCACAATCTGAACAGCCCGGACGTCTCCGGAGACGGACAGGCCATCGCGTTGAAGGCGGGAGCCTCCCTGATCAATCTGGAGTTTAACCAGTTTATTCCCGGCTTTATCTCTCCCGGGTATAAAATCGTGTTCCGCGAGGGCAGTCTGGATTACTGTGACGGGCTTTACGATGTAAATGGGATAAATGTACTGCGAGAACAGTTTGTATCCGATGAGGAAATGCGAAATTGCCTGAAGCTGCGCGCCCCCCATGGGCCATTTACCACTGCGGACGGCTCGGGCGCCTTTGATCTGGCCCTGCTAAAGGCAGCGCTGACCGCACCGGATAATGGGGTGCGGATTGGCTACCGCAGGGAGATCCTGAATGATCCGCGCAGCTATGTGGCGGATTATATCCAATGGCTTAAAGAAATCTTTCATATCGATATCGTACAGGATTCGATCACAATTGCACCGTTTTTTCACGCGGCCAACGGCGGAATCCTTGTTGATCATCAATGCCAGAGCAGCCTGCCCGGCCTCTTTGCCTGCGGAGAATGTGCAGGCGGTATCCACGGTGCGGACCGGCTCGGCGGAAATGCCTCCGGCAGCTGCCTTGTATTTGGCAGCCTTGCCGCAGAGTCCGCCGTCCGTTATGCTGCAGATACTGCCGTGAGCATACCGGCCAAAGAAGAAATTCTGCAGCAGCTGCAGACTGCCTGCCGTGCAGCTGACGGTGATTCTCTGCATCAGTCACAGAATAGCCGCAGCGCGTCCGATGGCCGCTCTTCCCTGGAACCGTCTGCGGTGATCCTCCGGGTAAAGGAAATCATGTGGCAATACGCCAACATTGCGCGGGATCAGGCCGGCCTGGAGACTGCGTCCGCACAGGTCCGTGAGCTGAAGGCACAGTACCATCCCTGGCCTCTGCTGACCCGGGATGCTGCCCCAAAGCCGGAAACCGTATTCCAGGCCGAACACTTCCTGCCCCTCGCAGAGGCTATCCTGCTCTCCATGAGCCAACGTCGGGAAAGCCGCGGCGGCCACTACCGCAGCGACTACCCCAAGCAGGATCCGGCCTTTGCCAAACGGATAGCCATCCGCCTGGACCAGGGAGTCCCCATAGCCTTCCGTACGCCGTGCCGGGACGCGGACGTATAATCTGAATCTGCAGTACCCGCGCTATCTTCTGCGCAGGTACAGCCTTTCTACCAGGTTAAGCAGGCTGTACAGGCATGCGGCCATGATACAGAGAATAATAATCGACATGATTACCCAGTCCAGCTTGAATACCTGACTGCCGTAAATGATCAGATATCCCAGCCCGCACCTGGCCCCGATAAACTCTCCGATGATTACGCCCACCAGGCACAGCCCGATGTTTACCTTCATCAGGGAGATCATAAGGGGCATGGTGCCGGGCAGGATTACTTTTTTGAGCACATCTGCCCGGCTGCCGCCCAGGGTGAGCACCAGCTTCTGCATATCCGAATCCATCTCTTTAAATCCGGTGTACAGATTCAGAATTGTTCCGAATATTGCTACGGAAATGCCCGCCACAATAATGGTCTTACTGTTTGCGCCCAGCCATACAATAAGCAGAGGGGCCAGTGCGGACTTCGGAAGGCTGTTCAGGATAACGAGGTAGGGCTCTGATACCTCTGCCAGGCTCTGGAAATACCAGATCAGCATCGCTATCCCCAGTCCCAGAAGAATGACCAGGAAAAAGCTGGCAAAGGTCTCCAGAAGCGTAATTCCCACGTGGAGAAATATCGTCCCGTCCTTCCACATTCCGATAAACGTACGCAGCACCCGGGAAGGGCTGCTGAAAATAAAGCTGTCAATCCAGCCCAGCTGTCCGGCCAGCTCCCAGATCAAAATAAAGCAGACAAAGATCAGTATCCGGGCGGCGCAGACTCTGTGGTTATGCCTGAGCAGACGGTTCATATAGTTCTGCTGGCAGCGGGATACCTCATGCATGGTCATTCAGCTCCTTCCACAACAGATTAAAATACGTCTTGAATTCCGGCGCGTTCCGCGTCTTCATCGGGGTTCTCTCCGGCAGCTCCAGCACGATCGGGATCGTTTTTTTCAGACTCGCGGGGCGTGCTGAGAGCACCAGCACCCGGTCGGCCACACTGATGGCCTCCCCAAGATCGTGGGTGACCAGAACAGCCGTCTTTTTTTCCCTGCGTATAATCGAAGCAATATCGTCGCAGACCGTCAGTCTGGTCTGGTAATCCAGGGCAGAAAACGGTTCATCCAGCAAAAGCAGATCCGGGTTCAGGGCCAGTGTCCGAATCAGCGCCGCCCGCTGCCGCATACCTCCGGAAAGCTCGCTGGGCTTTGCATCCCGGAATTTGGCCAGGCCATACGTAACCAGCATCTGCTCCACCTGTTCCTTTGCCTCCGGGGTAAGCTTGCGCTGGATCTCCAGCCCCAGCACCACATTGCGGTAAATTGTTCGCCATTCCAGCAGGTGATCCTTCTGCAGCATATAGCCGATCCCCGGCTCCTTGCCGGAAACCTCCCTTCCGTCGATATAGATTGAACCGGATTCTGGGGTAATCAGGCCGCAAATTAAAGAAAGCAGCGTGGACTTGCCACAGCCGCTTGGTCCTACTATCGCAATAAACTCGCCTTTATCCACCGAAAAGGAAAGGTTGGATATCGCATACGTCTCGCCCTGGGGGCTGTGATATGCGTAGCTGACATTTTTCAGCTCCAATAGGGGTTTCAACATCAATCCCTCCTTATCTTTCTCTATGTTTAGTTTATGAATAAAGAAAGAAAAGGTGTATGGGATGGGATTGGATTAGTTAAAACCAATCAGTTTTTGCGTAAGCTTGTATCCGTAATAAGAAATTTTGCGTCCTACCCTGCCCGGCAGGTTCAGGCCCATACCCAGAAGGCCGAAACGAAGCTTTTTCCAGGTTTGCTTATCCCTGGCCTTCACATAGCTCCAGAGCTTTTTCTTTTTCTCCAGAGCTTCCGGAGAGCCGTCCACCAGAAGCAGGCTGGAGGAAACAGCCATCAGCTTGCTTAAATAAATCAGCATGTATTTTTTCAGTCCCCTGGGCCTGCCCGTAAAGTCCAGCTCCGTAAAGGTGTCGATCATCCGGTAGTTTACGGCCAGCTGCTGGTCAATGCGGCCAATCATGACCTTTTCATTGACGGACTGATCCTCTCTGCCGATAAAATAGTGATACAGGTTCACATCCATATAATACAGCTTTTCTACTGAGGGAAGCGGCTCAAATACGAACAGGTTGTCCACATAGAAGGTATGACTGGGCAGCTCGATACCGCAGTCCTTCAGCAGCTGCAGACGGTATATGACATTATGCATCAGGATATACTGCGTTTCATTCATATGTCCGATGTCGTCCCAGCCAAATATCCGGTTTTCCGGGAATACATGCTTAAAGCGCATCAGCTTTTTATGTGAGGCGTCTACCTTGTCGTAGACGAAGTTGGCCACCAGCATATCCACCGGTGTATTTTCCTCCTCCAGGGCCTTCAGCCTGTCCACAATCCGTTTCAATGCCTTTGTGTTTACCCAGTCATCGCTGTCCACCACCTTGTAGTACAGACCGGAAGCATTCCGGATACCGGTATTTACCGCTGATCCGTGTCCTCCGTTTTCCTGATGGATCGCCCGGATAATGGTCGGATACTTTGCTGCCCACCGGTCGGCGATTGCCGGGGTGTCATCCTTTTGGGAACCGTCATCCACAATCAGGATTTCCACATCCTCCCCTACGGGAAGAATGGATTTAATGCAGTTTTCCATATACGCCGCCGAATTGTAGCACGGTATGGCCACTGTCAGAATTTTCATCTTTTCCACCTTCTTCTTTTTTATCCTTTTGCGCCGCGCTTACTGCGGCTTAATTCCGTGGTGCCTAAACGGTATACTTATCCTGCCCAAGCCTGATCTCCAGGAATCGGACATATGCGGCAAAGGCCGCCGGAATGGGGTATTCCCTCTGGGTTTTTTCGGTTTCCACCAGCAAAAACTCCTCTCCCGTCCAGTTCTCCTCGTCCTCTACCGTAATCAGATAGCCCACCATCCGCCATTCGATGTGGCTGAATATGTGCTTGGCTTCCCCTGCATCGGTTATGCGCAGGGGGGAGAGCCCCCAGTCCTTCACCCGCTTAAGCGCCTCATCCCTGTCCAAATGCCCGATAACGCTGGGCAGCTCGTAAAGCCCCGCCAGAAGGCCCTTCTGGGGTCTTTTTCGAATGGCTGCGCGCCTTGTGTCCCGGATAATGAACACGGTACGCTCTTCCACTGTTCTGGCCTTTGGCCTTGCCTTCACCGGCAGCTCCTCCTCCCGGCCGTGCAGTCTCGCCAGACACTGGCCAGCCAGCGGGCATTCGCCGCATCTGGGCTGTCCCCTGGGGATGCATACGGTTGCTCCCAGCTCCATCATCGCCTGGTTAAATTTGCCCGGCTCATTCCCGGGGATGACTGCCGACAGGCTGCGCTCGATCTCCTGCTTTACGGACTGCCTGGCGATATCCGCCTCAGACTCTGTCAGCCGGGATACCACGCGCATCACATTTCCATCCACCGCAGGACGGGGAATCCCAAAGGCAATGGACGCCACCGCCCCGGCCGTATAGGAGCCGATTCCCGGCAGAGCCAGAATCTTTTCGTAATCTGCGGGCATTTCTCCGTTATACTGTTCGCTGATTATCACGGCTGCCTTCTGCATATTGATCACCCGGTTATAGTAGCCCAGGCCCTCCCACAGCTTCAGCAGACGTTCCCGCGGACATACGGCCAGCGAGGGGATATCGGGCAGAGCCTCCAGAAACCGGGCAAAGTACGGTTTTACCGCTTCAACACGGGTCTGCTGAAGCATGATTTCCGATACCCATACGCGATAGGCGCTCACCGATTCTCTCCAGGGCAGAACCCTTGCATGGCCATCATACCATGAAAGCAGGGGTTTTACAATCTTTTCCAACATATTGATCTCCAATCCGGTATCATCGTTACTGTTCACTGCATGGCCAGTAACCATAGTTTGGGCATAAAAAGTTCGTTCCGCAAAGCCCAAACTACCTCCTGAATCATGTTCTTCCGCAGTCACGCAGCAAGTGCGTGACCTGGATCCGACCAGCAACGTATCATCCGGCTGCTGTTCAGGCTGGATTTCACAGGCGAAATGCTTATCCAAGCCGGACGGGCAGCGGCCGGTCAAGGCGGATCGAATCCCGGGTCACCACACAGTCATACGCCAGAATCTCTACTCCGCACTCCTGTGCATGGCGCAGGGCCAGGCCAAATTCCGGCTGCGTTTCATCGTTTGGTTCCAGTGCGCTCACGCCCTTCAGCTTTACGGCAAACAGGATCACCGCCCCGTATCCCTCCTCCTTTGCCCGGCACAGCTCGTAAATGTGCTTTACGCCGCGCAGGGTCGGCGCGTCGGGAAACCGGGCGGTGTCGCCCACCTTCAGGTTTACGCCTTTTACTTCCATATAAATTGGCCGTCCGTTTTTCTTCAGGCAGAAATCAAACCGGGATTCCCCATACACCGCCTCCTGGCGGATTTCCTCCAGGCCGGGGTACAGTCCGCCTTCCTCCAGCCACTCTCTTACGATGGCGTTCGGTGCCTGGGAGTCCATGCTGACGATTTGCTCAGGCGTCTCCACAGCGATCAGATCATATCTGGTTTTTCTGGCCGGATTATCGGACGGCTCCAGAAAGACTGTCCGTCCGGGAAGCAGAAGCTCCCGGCACCTGCCCGTATTTTTCACGTGACAGAGCGTTGCCTGTCCGTCTATCTCCACCTCAGCCGTAAAACGATTCGGCCGGGAAATAAATTTTCCCTCAGTTACGTTTTTGTACTTCATCTCATTTATCTTGGCCGGTAATAACAAATCACCGGTATTCCCTTGTATACATGCTCATAGATGGTTTGCGCCGCGGAATAAGGAAGATTGATGCAACCGTGGGAGCCGTTCCAGCGGAAAATATCCCCGCCAAACTCCCCTCTCCAGGTGGCGTCGTGCAGGCCGATGCCTCCGTTAAAGGGCATCCAGAAATTCACCGGAGATTCCCATTCATACTTGCCGTCCGCCTTTTTCGGTCCTCTGAGCACGGTATAGCCTGTTTTATAATAGAGCGTAAAGCTGCCCTCCGGCGTTTTCCGCGACGGCTCGGTAACCGTTCCCGATACGCAGCTCGTCTCTACGATCCGCTCTCCGTCAATATACAGATAAACCTTCTGGTTGCTCAGATCGATCTCAATATAGGAATCACCCACATCATGATTTTCCCGGGTGACGGCCTCCTGCGCATATGCGACCGGCTTTTCTCCCTGGTTTCCGTTTAAAATCCACTGATACAGGCTCTCCGTCTCTGCCCCCTGGTCGATCAGCCAGCCGTAGCAGCCGCCGTAGACCGTTACATCATTGTCCAGACTGGTATGGAAGGGCCGCGGCTTTCCATATGTGTCATACGTTTCCGCCAGTCCCGCCACGTAGGCGGCTACCTGCTCGCGATCCAGCTCCACCGAGCCGTCGGACGGATCATAGCTTACCCAGTTTACAATTGTGGAGCCGTCCACGGTTTCCTTGCTTTCCCCAAAATCATATTGGGCGCTTGCGCCGCAGTACAGGTTCAGCTTGCCCAGCGAATCGTTCAGCTCCGGATCGTCCGTCCGCACGGAAGGAGCCTTGTACGCGCCGGCCTCCTCCAGATCCACCGCCGTCTCTCCGGCAGCCACCGCCGCCTCGATGGCTTCAAGGGCCGCCGCCTCGTCCAGCGTCGAGCCTTCCACAGACTCCACCAGGCGGTATCCGTTCTCCTCCCGGACAAGATAAGCGTCCGATGGAGCAACCATCTGGGATTTGTCGAAGAAAACCAGCTCCTCTACGGATTTTTTCAGCACCTCGGGATCGTACGCTGCAGCTGCCTCAAACTCCAGCAGATAGGACTTCCAGTAGGAAAGCGGCCAGGCATAGGGATCCTGACCGGCCATCAGCTTTCCTACCTCGCCTTTGGACGCAAATCGGTAGCCTGCCTCCTCCGCAGTCAGCACCTCCGTCTCTCCACGCCCGGTGATGGTAAGTGAATATTTTTTTACCGCGCGGTCAATCAGGTTTTCCACCTCATTCACCGTCAGCCCGGAAACATCCTGTCCGTTAAGCGTAGTGTTCTGCATAAATCTGGTCTGAAACCGCTGTACGCCGGCCAGATATATGCTTGCCGCTACTGCCAGAAGGACACCGGAAACAATCAGGGCTGCATGATATTGCTTCTTCTTTATGGTCATCTGCCTTAAAATCCTTCCGGATGATAAGATATCCCATACCGCTGCACTATTTTTCATGTCTTTTGCTTCAGGCCCGGATATCTGGTTACGTGGTAATAAAGGTGGAATACCCATGCCGTCTCAGCACCTGCTCCATGCGCACCGCGTTGGACAGCTGTGAGAATGATCCCACCTGTACTTTATAGTATTCACCATCTTTTTGAATCGATGCCGGAAATCCCTGGCTTTGCAGGCGGTAAAGCATATCGTCCGCATACTCTGGCTGGGTGAACGCTCCGGTCTGCACACGGTAGCTATTCGGCTCCGGCTCTGCGTTTTGTGCCTCTGCCTGTTCTCCCGCCATTCCCTGCGCATCCAGCGTGCGCACAATTCCATTGGCAATTCCTGCCGCAATTTCCTCAAAATTCCGGTCAAAAACCTGATTATCCGAATCACTGTTGATGAATCCTACTTCTACCAGTACCGCAGGCGCCTTTGTCCTTCTCAGGATTACCAGGCCCGGCCTCTCCTTTACGCCCAGATTCCGATAGCCCGCCTCCTCCAATTCCTCATTAATCGTTTCTGCCAGCTCCAGCTTTGTCCCCGATTTGTCATAAACCAGCGTTTCCGCGCCGAAATACTGGTTGGACTGCGGGCTGGAATTGCGGTGGATGGATACCACAAAATCAGCATCCGCCTGATTTGCCGCAGTCGCCTTTTCAAAGGGCGTCTGATAGATATCCTCCGTCCGCGTAAATACTACATTTATTCCCCGCTGCTCCAAAAGCCTTCCGACAGCCAGGGCCAGCCGCAGATTATCGTCTTTTTCCTGCCGGCCCTCGTAGACGGCTCCCGGATCTGCTCCTCCATGGGGCGGATCCATATTGCGGAAAAGCTCCTGCTAAACCAGCTTTTTCAGATCAGAAAACTGACGGATTACCTGCGCCGGGTGCAAGGCCTCGCCAAAGCCGTACTCCGCATAGATAAAGGGCACGCCGGCCTCCTCGCAGGCTTCCTCGTCGCCGCGGGTATCCCCCACATAGGCTGCGTCGGTCAGGCCGTTCCGTTCCATTAGAATACGAATATTTTTCCCTTTTGAAAGCCCCGTATCCCCATAGCAGATAAAATCCTTTACCAGGGGGCGAAGCCCGGTGCTGTCCAGAAATGCCTCGATATATCCGCACTGGCAATTGCTGGCAATAAACAGGGGAACCTTCTGCGCAAGCCATTCCATGCTCTCTGCCACTCCCGGATACAGTATGCCGGGATGTTCCCGCAGATAGTCGTTTTCATAGGTAAAGCACAATTCGGCCAGACGGCTGCGCTCTTCCAGAGAATAATCCGGAAACACATCCGCTGCGATAACGTCCATTGTTTTGCCGAACAGCCTGTGCAGCCGCTCTGCGGTGATCACCCTTCCCAGGTCTGTTTCCCGCTCAATGACCTGATTCCAGGACTCAGCCACACCGTCCGTGGAATCCCACAGCGTACCGTCCACATCGAAAATAATTGCTTCCATACCTATTCCTCCATTATTCTCCGAATCTCTCTGCACACTTTTTCATCATCTCACGGATCGGCAGCTGATAGGGACATCTGCCCTCACACTCGCCGCATTCCACGCAGTCCCCGGCCTTCGCCGGCAGGGCATGGTAGCGTTCCTTCGCCCAGTCCCCCAGGCCATAGCGCTCCAGATAACCAGAAAACAAAAAGACATTCGGGATGTTGATGCCGACCGTGCAGGGTGCGCAGTAGTTGCAGCGGCGGCAGAAGTTTGTCCCCAGGGCTTTCCTGACCGCTTCCATTTTTTCCAGCTCTTCGGCCGTCAGCGGACGCTCATCGGCAGCGGCGGCCGTATTCTGACAGACCTCTTTTTCGTCATACATGCCGGGAATCACTACGGTCACATTCGGATTGGCACAGATATAACGGATAGCCAGGGAAGCGTCCTCGATGGCTCCTCCGGCCAGCGGCTTCATGGCGATAAAGCCCACATTCTTCTCTGCACATTTCCGGATCAGCTCTTCGCCCTGGTTTTCTACGATATTGTAGGGGAACATGATCGTTTCCACCCAGTCCAGCTCCAGCGCCCGGGCAAATACCTCCGTAGAATGTGCCGTAACGCCGAGATGGCCTACTTTTCCTTCCGCCTTTGCCTCCATGAGGGCTTCCAGTGCGCCGCCTTCCCCGATTACCTGCTCCAGCTGATCCACGGTGGGGTTATGTACCTGATACAGATCAATGTGGTCTGTCCGCAGCTGATTCAGGCTGGTCTGAATATCGGCCGCCATGGCCTCCTTCGTTCTGGCCATGCTCTTTGTCGCCAGCACAAAACGGTCCCGCATCCCCGCAATGGCCTCCCCGATGTAGCTCTCGCTCACCGTGTAGCCTCTGGCTG
>JAHZHG010000039.1:0-2823 GCA_019420425.1 Clostridiales bacterium | reverse complement strand
ATTGATTCCCGCTTCTGTCAGCTTTTTAAACAGCTCCTTTGTGCCCTCGGCGTCAATCCTCTGGATCGGGATTCCGCCAAAGCCTACGCGGGATATCTGAAGGCCGGTCTTTCCCAATGTTACCATTTTCATTCGTTTTCTCTTCCTTTCCTCTGGCTCTCCTGCTTTCTCCCCAGATCCTCCGGCCCGAAGCCGAGGGGGAGCAGCTCCTTTAACCGGTAGCTTTTGAAGTCCTCCGGGCCGCTGCCCAGCAGGATTTCAAACTCTTCCGGATCACAAAATTCCCGCATCACCTGGCGGCATACGCCGCAGGGCGCGGCAAAGGCGGGACTGTCCTTTCCGCCTACGATTGCAATTTTTTTAAATCCACGCACCCCCTCGCTGACCGCCTTGAACAATGCGGTGCGCTCGGCGCAAATGGTGGGCGTGTAGGCTGCGTTTTCGATGTTGCAGCCCTGGTATATTTTTCCCTCCGCGGTGAGCAGGGCCGCCCCCACACGGAAACCGGAGTAGGGCACATAGGCCCGCTCTCTGGCTTCTATGGCAAGTTCCATCAGTTTTTTGTTTTCTTCCATAATAAACCCTGCCTTCTGCGTCTTATTTTACTACAACTTTTTTGAAGTTTTTCTTTCCTCTGCGGAATACCAGGCCTTCTCCGAAATCCTCCATACTGTAGGTTTTATCGATCGCCGCTACCTTTTCGCCGTCCACGGTTACACCGCCCTGGATGACGTTTCGTCTGGCCTCGGAACGGGATGCGGCCAGTCCGGCCTTGACCAGTACGGCCAGAATATCCATGGGGCCGTCGGCAAAGTCGTCTTTGGACAGCTCTGCGGTGGGCATGTGCTCAGCGTCTCCGCTGGAGAACAGGGCTTTGGCTCCGGCTTCTGCCTTTTTGGCCTCTTCCTCACCGTGTACCAGCTTGGTCAGCTCATAGGCCAGGATTTCCTTGGCACGGTTCAGCTGGCTGCCCTCCCAGGAATCCATCTGCTCGATCTCTTCCAGCGGAAGGAAGGTCAGCATACGGATGCACTTGAGCACATCCTGATCGCCCACGTTTCTCCAGTACTGGTAGAACTCAAAGGGTGTGGTCTTGTTCGGATCCAGCCATACTGCGCCCTTCTGGGTTTTGCCCATTTTGTTGCCCTCGGAATTTAGCAGCAGCGTGATGGTCATCGCATAGGCGTCCTTGCCCAGCTTTCTGCGGATCAGCTCGGTACCGCCCAGCATGTTGCTCCACTGGTCATCGCCGCCGAACTGCATGTTGCATCCGTACTGCGTGTAGAGCTGAAGGAAATCGTAGCTCTGCATGATCATGTAGTTAAATTCCAGGAAGCTCAGGCCTTTTTCCATACGCTTTTTGTAGCATTCTGCGCGAAGCATGTTGTTTACGCTGAAATGAGGGCCAATATCTCTTAAGACTTCGACGTAGTTCAGGTCAAGCAGCCAGTCGGCGTTATTTACCATGAGGGCCTTGCCTTCGGAGAAGTCGATAAAGCGGCTCATCTGCTGTTTGAAGCACTCGCAGTTGTGGGCGATGGTTTCCTTTGTCATCATAGAACGCATGTCGGTCCTTCCGGAGGGATCGCCGATCATCGCGGTACCGCCGCCGATCAGGGCGATGGGCTTGTTGCCGGCCATCTGCAGGCGCTTCATCAGACAGAGGGCCATAAAGTGGCCGACGTGCAGGCTGTCGGCGGTGGGATCAAAGCCGATGTAGAATACGGCTTTTCCGTTGTTTACCAGCTCCTTGATTTCTTTTTCATCGGTAACCTGGGCGATCAGGCCTCTGGCTACCAGCTCGTCATATACAGTCATTTTCTCCATTTTTCCGTCTCCTTATGTGATTTAACATTTTCATTCGGTGGCAGCCGGCATTTTCCTCTGCCGCAGCTATTTCCCTTTGCGCGGAGTGTTGCCTTCGGCGCATTCCCGCGCCGGAGCGCGGCCGCGATAGCGGCCATTTTCCTTTGCGCGAAGTGCGCAAAAAAGCTCTCGCCCCATACGGGACGAGAGCTGACTCTCGTGTTACCACCCACATTCACAGCCGGCTCGCGCCTGCTGCCTCCTTAAGTACATCCGGCGGATCCATGCCGGAAATACTCTGCACGATAACGGGTGCCGGGCGGCTGCCCTCTGCCGTCACAGCCTACCGGGACTCCTTCGTCCGTTCGGTGTGAAGCTCCGGGATGTATTCACAACAGGCTTCCCCTGCGCCTCTCATCGGCCGGCTGCTTTCTGTAGGTTTCCTCTGCTGCTACTTGTTCCCTTCAACGCCTTTGGATTATCCAAATTACATTTATTATATCGATGCTTTTCGGCGCTGTCAAGGCATTCCTCGGCAAAATATCCGGCATTTATATTTTATCGCACAGTGCCTGCTCCGAAGGAGCGCGTATTGCGGAATGCCCAAATGGGCATAGTATTTTACACGCTGGATTCACGGACGCCCCAAGCGGCAGCGTATGCCCTGCAAGACACGGCGAATTTGGGGCTTTTTGCTCCGCCGCCCATAAGCAGGCCCGTCCGTAAACTCACTTCGTTCAAACATACTCCCGGGCCTGCAGCTATGCTCACAAAAAGCTCCAAATTCACCTACCGTCTTGCAGGGCATACGCTGCCGCTCGGGGCTGTATTCGAAAGGCATAGATACATATGAGGAAGTTCTGCGTCTTTCATCGGAAGATTTTCTGCGGCAAACAGCCAAAGAATTTCCGCTCTCCATCTATCGGCTTCGCGCTCAGCCCCGGCTGGCCCACTGTGCCCCGTCAGACGATAGGTGAATTTTGCCCCTTATGGGAGTATAGCGACAGTCACGGGAGC
>JAHZHG010000389.1 GCA_019420425.1 Clostridiales bacterium | reverse complement strand
GTCCGTCTCCTCCGCCGGCCTCCAGGCCTGCCCGAACTTTACATCCTTAAACAGCGCGGCAAGTCCCGTAATCTGTTTCAGCCGCAGCACCTCGTCCCGGTCCATTCCCAGATGCCTGCATATCCACGCATCGGAACGGCCCAGCTCATGCAGCTCCTTTACAATATTGCTCATCAGATCCACATCATGGCTTCCTCTGGCCCGATTATGCCGGATCGTACTGGCCATCCGCTGGTCGATGGGCTTGTCAATCACAGAAACCGGAAGCATTCCCTTTTCCCTCTCGTAGATATCCGGATGCTCCAGCATAATCCGGTAGCGGTGAAACCCGTCCACAATCACATAGGTATCCGTCGGCTGGCTGTAGTAGCAGACAATCGGCATGGTATATCCGTCGATCCGGATGCTCTCGTAGAGCAGCTTCATCTCCGGCGGCGCCACCGCATTGGGATTATAGGTATTTGGCTTTATCTTCTCCACCGGAACCGGGATCACATGATAAGCAGGGCTTTTATACTCCATAATCCATCTCCTCTATACTTTTGTACTTTCGCCGGATAAGGTCTATCCGTTTCTGCTGCTCACGGGTCATGCCAAAGCCCATAAACCGGCAGGTATGATCATTTTTCAGGATACAGTAGCACATCCGCTTCCAGCTGGGAATATCCTGTGAGGACTTGATATCATCCGTATCATCCGGAATCTTTCCCAGAAAAATGATCCGGGATTTCTTATTCAGGGTGTAATTGGAAACTCCGTTTCTGCGGATGCGGTAGCCATGCTCCTCCAGCTCACGGATAGTCTCCTCATCCAGCCCTCCTCCGGTCTTGTGCCAGAACTCAATCGAGGTGTTAAACTTTTTTACGTAGTTGTTGCGCAGCCGGGCAGGCAGGGTATCCAGAAGGAACAGGGTATAGGACTTCCAGGTATGCCCCTCGGGCAGGGTGATGCTCCGATACCCCATCGCCTTGGTTCTTCCGTAAATACTGGCAAAATTCGCTCCCTGGACTCTCCCCACCAGCTTTACCCAGATTTCCGGATCAATTACCCGGTACATATTCAGGGCATCCTTGGAATAATCATTGAAGGGAGAGGCTACCCGCATCTGGGAGATCTTCAGCCCGGCCATGTAATACAGGTCATACAGCCGGTTATAATCGTAGCCGAACAGGCAGTTGGCATGCCAGACATCCTCTGCAGACCAGTCAAACAGCGGTGAAGCGCACCAGACATCCTTGAACTGCCGGCTGATCCAGCACTCCCCCTGATAACCATGCTTTTTATTCAAAAAACCGCTGTACCGCTGCAGTGACTCATCCGCCCGCAGCCCCAGCAGACATACGGTCTTTTTTCCGCCGTGAGCCAGGCAGTACCAGCGCCCGAACTGCTTTGCCAGATCCTCCTGATGCATCCGATAGCGATATGTGGTAATCGGATTATTTTCCAGATTGATCACGTACGCTTTGCGCGGCATCTCCCGGACCCAGAGCTCCTGTTTGGCATCGTCCCAGGGATACCAGTACATCTCGTAGCTGCTCAGCGCAGTCCGCGTGGCCATGGGCAGGCATACCCAGTATGGCTCTGCCTCATCCTTTATCCGCTCAAAGGTCCGCTCCACATATTCCGTGGTCACCGTATACTGGGCCTCAAAGTCCTGATGAAAGACGCCGATCCGTTTTCCGGGGTAATGCTTTTTCTGATAGTCCAGCACCAGGTTCAGCAGCAAGCCACTGTCTTTTCCCCCGGAAAAAGAGACATAGATATTGTCAAATTCCTGAAAAATCAGCTTCAGCCGTTCCTGTAAGGCATCATATACATTTTGCTCCAAATATTCCCTTACCATATATTTTCACCTATACTATTGTTGAATGTAATTTAGCACAGAAAGTCCTCAATTTCAACAATAGTTGACAAACTTCAGAAACTTTCTAAACTATTTAGAATTGCATCCGTCCCACCTCGATCGCCATGGTAAAGCAAAGCTCCTCTCCTGGCTGCAGTACCGGACAGGCTCCGGTAAGCCGCCTTGCTTTGCCCACGCTGTCATAGTAGCCGGTGCACGGCTCAAGGGCGCAGTTTTTTTCTCCCCGGTAGCCTCCGGCTGTGACCCAGCAGCCCAGATACGGAAGCTTTTCGGCATCGTAGCGCAGCCGTACCGCGGTATTGGTTTCCGGGTAGTCGTAGCCGCAGACTCCCTCACGCACCGGGCCGACTACATAATATTTCACCATTCCGCCCTCCGGCGGACGGTCAAAGCGGTAGGCTCTTCCCTGAACCTCGGCCTCCGGGAAGGGATAAATCCGCTCCTCCTCCCCCAGCCATTCTCCGGCAAACACATTCTGCACCTGTGCTGTGCCATCCGGGAATACAAAGCGCATCTGCGGCGTAAGATTGACCAGGCAATGCATGGTCCAGATACAGGGCAGAGGCGCAGCTCCGCAGTTGGTGATCACGTAATCACAGCAGAGTCTTTTCTCCTTCAGATAAAAGCGCTTTCGGTAATCGTAGTGCAGGCGGCGGCTGCGGTAAAACAGGCGAACCCCATTTTCTTCCGTTTCTGCGGCAAAGGCGGCCGACCAGATTTCCCCGTGGTCGGGATAGGCCGCCGTTTTTCCTCCGAGTTCTACTGTCTCTGCATCCACATTCGGAAATGCGTCATCGTAGCCGCAGGCCTCAAAGGAGCCGAAATCACTGCCGAATTCTGCCTGCGCATACCTTCCCTTTGCATTCTGATACAGCACCTCCATGCCGGTTTCCTTACCAAAAAGGGAGGCCGCTTTGCCTCC
>JAHZHG010000388.1 GCA_019420425.1 Clostridiales bacterium | reverse complement strand
GAGACTTAGGCGCGAAGGCTTTCCTGAGCGTCTTAGTCGCAGTTAGCGGCTAGTTCACCGGAGCGTTGCCATCAGCGACGGATGGACAACCTCCCCACCATAGCGGCGTCCAGATATCCAATACGTGTAATAAAGAATAAATTAAGTCGCAGCAAGTTTGACATGGGAGGTAAAGATGAAAGCAGCTATTTTTCAGGGTGAAGGCGTGGGAGGAGTCCCCACCAGAGAAGAGCTGGTCGGGCTTTGGAAGCAGGAACTCGACGGAGTTCCGGAGCTGGATGAAATCTGTTTTTATGACCGGATGAGCAACACGGACGCAGACGCTGCGTTCGGCGATGCCGAAATCGTACTGGGGACGTTTATCCCCAATGATTTTTTTACACCGGAATTTCTGGACCGTCATCCCCGGCTGCGGTATGTATCCAGCAGCAGCCATGGGTATGGGCGGATTGATTTTTCCCTCTTGCGGGAAAGGAATATCTTTTTTACGAATACGGTATACAGTCAGCAGACAATCGCCGAATTTGCCTTTGCCCTGCTTCTGGATATCTGCCATGACGTAACCCTGCACAGTGACTATTATAAAAAGAAAGACTTTGACGGCGACCCCACTGCGCGGGTAGCCTTTGTACTTACTCCGCAGATCGAGCTGTATGGAAAGACCTTCGGTATCTACGGCCTTGGCCATATCGGTCTGTGTGCGGCGCGGATGGCCAAGGGGTTTGGAATGAATGTAATTGCCTATTCCCGTTCGCCAAAGAGCGGCCCGGAATATTCCTTCATCCGGCAGGTCAGCCGGGAAGAGCTGTTCGCTTCCAGCGATGTGATCTCCATCCACTGTCCGCTGACCGAGGAAACCAGAGGAGCAATCAGCCGGGAGGCGCTGGCCCGGATGAAGGACGGAGTAATTATCCTGAATACCGCAAGAGGAGAAATCATCGATGAAGACGCTCTGGCGGAGGCGCTGCACAGCGGAAAGGTGTATGCAGCGGGGCTGGATGTCCTCGCCGGGGAGCCGCTGAAGAAGCCGTCGGTGCTGATGAGCGCACCGCGGACAAAAATTACCCCCCACATGGCATGGACGCCCCCGGAATCCAGAAGGCGCGGAGTCATCGTGGAGGCAGAGAATCTGAAGCGGTGGCTCAGGGGGGAGCCGGTGAAAAATCTGGCGGAAAAATAAAAAACTGGGATTAGCGGGAATTAAGCCGCAGCAAGTGCGGCTTGGGAGGTAAGGATGAAAGAGAAGCTGACGCTGATTACAAATACGTCCTATGTGGTAGGATGTGAACATGATCAGCACTATTTATTAAAAAACGGCCAGGTAGCCTATCAGGGAAACAAGATTGTATTTGTAGGCAGAGACTATCAGGGAAAACCGGATGAAGTGATTGATGCAAATCAGGGAATCGTGATTCCCGGCCTGATTAACCTGCACTGCCATGTGGCGGCCAGCCCGGTGGAAAAGGGTTTTCTGGAGGATACCGGCAGCGCGAACATGTATATGACCGGCCTCTACGAATATCTGCGCGTGACCCATCTGCCGGTGGAGGATCAGATGAAGGTCTTTAACTTTTCTCTGGCAGATATCCTGGTGCGCGGTTCGACAACCATATTTGAGCTGGGCCTGGGCAATCCGGAGATGGTGGAGACCATCGGTGAGAGCGGAATCCGCGCCTATGTAGGGCTGATGGCCCGTTCCGGCGTATTTATGACAAAGGACGGCTTCAAGCCGTATTATGAATGGGATGAGCCGAACGCCTTCCGCCGCCTGGAGGAGACGATGAAGCGGAAAGCCGATTACGACGGCTCCTATGACGGAAGAATCCATATCGGCCTCTACCCCGGCCAGGTGGATACGTGCACCGGGGATTACCTGGATGAGGTATCCTCCGTAATGCGGGCAAACCCGGAAATGCCTCTGGCTATCCATGCAGCCCAGACCATCAACGAGTATAATCTGATTGTCCAGAGATACGGGATGACCCCGGCACATTTTCTGGCAGAGCACGGTATCATGGGCCCGCAGGTGCAGCTAGGTCACTATATTATGCCCAGCGGACACAGCCTGAATACCCTGAAGCTGAAAGGCGAGCTGGAGCTGATCGCCCAGACAAAGACAAATGTAGTGCATTGTCCGTGGAGCTACGCCCGCAGGGGAATGATCCTGGAATCCTTCCAGAAATATCTGGATATGGGTATCAATATGTGCATCGGTACAGACACCTTCACCCAGGATATGATTTACGAAATGAAGTGTGCGGCAGTCTGCTGCAAGATTGCCGAGGGCGGCGATCCCCATACCGGTACGGCGGCCGAAATCTTCAACGCGGCCACCCTTGGCGGAGCTAAGGCGCTGAACCGTCCGGATCTGGGCAGAATCCAGGAGGGCTGCAAAGCTGACCTGGTGCTGGTACGCACGGACAACTTTGACTGTATGCCTCTGCGCGATCCGATCAAGGTGCTGGTTTATTCGGCCTCCAGCGCGGACATCGGCCGGGTAATTGTAGACGGAAAGACACTGGTAAAGGATGGCCAGGTTCTTGGCATGGATCAGGCGCAGCTGTATCGGGATATGCAGACGGCAGGGGAGCACATGTGGGCAAACGTGCCGAACAGGGATTATAAGGGAAGAACGGCGGACGAGATCAGCCCGATGTCCTTTCCGGAGAGATAGGAGCAATGCTCCAGCCATATTTGTGCACTTGCTGCACAGGAATGTGATGGCAAGGCCGGAACAGTATTGATTAAGGGAAAGGAGAAGATGGACAATGCTTTCAGAAATGGTAAATCCTGCGGCAAAGGTGGT
>JAHZHG010000387.1:1331-2822 GCA_019420425.1 Clostridiales bacterium | reverse complement strand
CGGAGGGAAAAATTCCGTATCCGCTATTATAACCGGGATGCCTCACGGATTTTCCTGGAGAAGAAAAGCAGGTGCAATGGCCTTGGCAGCAAGGAGAGAGCGGTGATGACGGATCAAGAGGCGCAGGCGTTGGTGGACGAAGATTACGGCTGGATGAGGGAGAGCGCTGACGCGCTGATCCGAGAGCTGTACAGAAAAATGACGGTTCAGCGGCTGCGCCCCAGGACCATAGTCGATTACACGCGGGAACCGTTTACCTACGGCCCGGGAAATGTCCGCGTCACGCTGGATTATCATATCCGGACAGGGCTGAACTGCATTGATTTTCTGAATCCGGACTGCGTAACCGTGCCTGCCGGGGAGGCGCCGATCATTCTGGAAGTAAAATGGGATGAGTTTTTGCCCGCGGTGATCCGGGATGCCGTACAGCTGACCGGCAGACGGGCGCAGGCATTTTCCAAATATGCCGCCTGCCGGATTTACGGCTAAAAAGAAAAAACAAGGAGAAAACAGACAATGACGTTTAATGACATCTTTAAATCCAGTTTTCTGGAGAATATCAACAGTGTGAATTTCGTAGATATGGGGCTTGCCCTGGTGCTGTCCTTTGGGCTGGGCCTGTTCATTTTCCTGGTCTACAAAAAGACCTTTTCCGGAGTGATGTATTCGTCCAGCTTCGGCGTTACCCTGGTTGCGCTGACCATGATCACCACGGTGATTATCCTTGCGGTGACCTCGAATGTCGTGCTGTCCCTTGGCATGGTTGGCGCGCTGTCCATTGTGCGTTTCCGGACAGCGATCAAGGAGCCGCTGGATATTGCTTTTCTGTTCTGGTCCATTGCCGTGGGTATCGTACTGGCCGCGGGAATGATTCCTCTGGCCGTGGCAGGCAGCCTGGCTGTCGGTATTGTACTGCTGGTACTGGTAAACCGCAGGCCGCACCTGAATCCGTATATTGTGGTGCTTACCTGTGCCGGTCATGACAGTGAGCGAAAAGCAGTGGAATTTCTGAAGAAGCAGACCAGGCGCTGTGTAGTAAAGAGCAAATCTGCCCGCAGGGGAGAAATCGAGCTGAATATGGAAATCCGCATGAAGGAGGATAATACGGATTTTATCAATATACTCTCGGAAATGGAAGGTGTAGGCAGCGCAGTGCTGGTCAGCTATAATGGGGAATATATGGGATAAGGAGGCGGACGGATGTCAACGCACAGACATATAGATAAAATCTGCTGTGCCGTCCTGGCCTTTATTCTGGCGCTGACAGGCGCGCTGGGCGTCCTTTCCGGATCGGTCAGCGGGTCATCGGGGATTGCGATGGCCTATGAAGAAAAGCTGTTCGACGCTTCGTATGTGCATACCATTGAAATTGTAATGGATGACTGGGAGGGCTTTCTGGAGACCTGTGAAAACGAAGAATATACGGCCTGCTCGGTGATCATCGACAATGACGCATACAAAAATGTGGGTATCCGGGCTAAGGGGAACACG
>JAHZHG010000387.1:0-1321 GCA_019420425.1 Clostridiales bacterium | reverse complement strand
TTAAGATAGAATTTGACAAATATGTAAAGGGAAAGACGTATTACGGACTGGATAAAATCAGCCTGAACAATATTATTCAGGATAATACGTATATGAAGGACTTTCTCGTTTATCAGATGATGGGGTATTTTGGCGTAGATGCTCCGCTGTGCAGTTATGTTTATATCACGGTAAACGGGGAAGAATGGGGGCTGTACCTGGCTGTAGAGGGCGTGGAAGAAGGCTTTCTGGAGCGGAACTATGGAACCGACTACGGCGAACTGTATAAGCCGGACAGTACCAGTATGGGCGGCGGCCGTGGAAACGGCGGAAAATTTGACATGGATGAATTCCAGGCCGGATGGGAAAACCAGGACGCCGGAAACGGCGGCGAAGCAGAAAGCGTCGGGCAGGCCGAAGCGGAGGGAGGACAGGATTCCGGAAACGGCGGCGAAACGGCGGACGGTCAGGATGATGAGGGCCAGGAAACCAGCGGTGGATTTCACCAGAGAATTTCTGGAGGGCAGGAAAGAGAAGCTGCACAGGAAATGCCGGAGCAGCCGCCCGGCGGAGAAACCGGGGAAATGCCGGAGCTCCCGGATGGATGGACAGACGGGGAAATGCCAGAGCTTCCGGAGGGATGGGAGCCGTCGGAAGGGGAAGAGATGCCCGGCGGCATGGCCATGCCTGAAGGTAACGCTGACTTCAGCAGAGGAATGGGAAGTGAGGATGTTTCCCTGATTTACTCCGATGATGAATACGACAGCTACAGCAACATCTTCGATCAGGCCAAGACAGACATCACCGATGCAGACAAAGACCGTCTGATTGCCTCTCTGAAAACCCTGAATGAAGGGGAAAACATCGAAGAGGCAGTAGATATAGACGAGGTAATCCGCTATTTTGTCGTACATAACTTTGTCTGCAACTTCGACAGCTATACCGGTTCTATGATTCACAATTATTATCTGTATGAAGAGGACGGTGTACTTACGATGATTCCCTGGGACTACAATCTGGCCTTCGGAGGCTTTATGGGCGGCGGGGACGCCACGGACTACGTCAACTATCCCATAGACTCTCCGGTGTCCGGCGGAACCATAGAATCCCGTCCGATGCTGGCCTGGATTTTTGCCGATGAGGAATACACAGAGCAGTATCATCAATATTTTGCCGAGTTCATTTCCTCGTATTTTGACAGCGGATATTTTGCAGAAATGATTGACTCCGTAATCGAAATGATTTCTTCTTATGTAGAAAAGGATCCGACCAAATTCTGTACATACGAAGAGTTTGAAGAAGGAGCGGATATTGATCTAAAAGATTGGAATGAAATGAAGAA
>JAHZHG010000386.1 GCA_019420425.1 Clostridiales bacterium | reverse complement strand
ACCAGGGAGCGCTGTGCGTGCTGGCTGAGCATGAGCTTCCCGCAGAGCTGGAGCCGTACATTCTGGTGGAATCCTCTCTGCAGGCGGTAAAGGACATTGCTGAGGAATACCTGGAGGAGCTGCGTATTCCGGTGGTGGGCATCACGGGAAGCGTGGGCAAGACCAGCACCAAGGAGATGATCGCGGCGATTTTATCCCAGGGCTATAAGGTACTGAAAACCGACAAAAATTTCAACAATGAGCTGGGGCTGCCGCTGACCGTGTTCAACATCCGCAGCAGCCACGAGATTGCGGTGCTGGAAATGGGCATCAACCATTTCGGGGAGATGCACCGCCTGGCCAGGATCGCAAAGCCGGATACCTGCGTGATCACCAACATCGGGCAGTGCCATCTGGAGTTTTTGGGCGACCGGGACGGCGTGTCCCGGGCCAAGACGGAGATTTTTGATTTCCTGCGCCCGGACGGACATATTGTCCTGAACGGGGATGACGACAAGCTGGATAAGACCGGGGCAGTGAAAGGGATAGAGCCGGTATTTTTCGGACTGGGAGCTGAGTATGACATCTATGCGGATCAGATCGAGCCGAAGGGGCTAAAAGGGATTTCCTGCCGGATTCACGCAGGAGCGGATAGCATCGACGTGACGATACCCATTCCGGGAACCCACATGGTGTACAACGCGCTGGCCGGGACGGCGGTGGGCCGAATCTATGGTCTGACAATGGAAGAGATTAAACGGGGAATCGAAAGCCTGCAGCCGCTTAGCGGCCGGTTCCATATTATCGAGACAGACCGATATACGATTGTGGACGACTGCTACAACGCCAATCCCGGCTCCATGAAGGCATCTCTGGAGGTACTGGGCAGCGCCCTTGGGCGCAGAGTGGCCATTCTCGGCGATATGGGCGAGCTGGGCGAACAAAAAGAGGAGCTGCACCGGGAGGTGGGCGCTTTTGCCGCCGGGCAGAACCTGGATCTGGTGCTCTGCGCCGGGCCGCTGAGCCGGGAAATGGCAGCCGCAGTGAATGCGGCGGGCGGAAAGGTCCGTGCAGTTCACTTTGAAACCCGGGATGAGCTGATCAGCCAGCTGCCGGAATACATAAAGCAGGGAGACACGATTCTGGTCAAAGCATCTCACTTTATGCAGTATGAACGGATAGTCAGCATACTGACAGAAAAACAATAGCAGCCGCTGCCCGGCCGGGCGGCGCCGGATAGAGAGGAATAAACATGTACGTAATTGCAGGACTGGGGAATCCGGGGAAAAAATATGAGCACACCCGCCACAATGTGGGCTTTGACACCATTGATATCCTGGCGGATAAATATCGGATCGACGTGGAAACCGGCAAATTCAAGGCCCTCTGCGGGGCCGGAGTGATCGAAGGCCAGAAGGTGCTTCTGGTCAAGCCCCAGACCTTTATGAACTTAAGCGGAGAAAGTATCCGCGCAGTGACGGATTTTTACAAGTTTGACGTGGAGCAGGAGCTGATCGTGATTTACGACGACATCAGCCTGGCTCCCGGTCAGCTGCGTATCCGCAAAAAAGGAAGCGCAGGCGGACACAACGGGATAAAAAATATCATCAGCCATACCGGGACACAGGTGTTTAAGCGGATCAAGGTTGGCGTGGGAGAAAAGCCGGAGGGCTTTGACCTGGCCGACTACGTGCTGAGCCGGTTTTCCCGGGAGGAGCGGATCGCGGAGGAGGAAGCCTTCTGCCGGGCAGCCGACGCGGCGGTAAAGCTGATGACAATGGATGTGGAAGCGGTGATGAACGAGTATAACAGGAAGGTGCAGGAATGAACGCATTTTTGGCTCCCTTAAATCAGTTAGGAGAAGTGGAAGAAATACGTCGCAAATTGGCCGGTAACCGGGGGGTTCTTCAGGTTACCGGCTGTATTGATGCACAGAAAGCGCATTTTATTTCCTGTATGGGGCAGGGCTTTTCCCACAGGCTGATCATTACCTTCAGCGATCTTCGCGCAAAGGAGCTCTACGATAACTACCGGTTTTTCGACAGACAGGTTCTTTTGTATCCGGCAAAGGACCTGATTTTTTACAGCGCGGATATCCAGAGCAACCTGCTGATCCGCCAGCGGATCGAGGTGCTGAAGGCGCTGACCGAGCAGGAGGAGGTGACGGTGATCACCACCCTTGCCGGTTGTATGAACCATCTGATGCCCCTGGAACAGTGGCAGGCGGGGATTATTGATTTGCAGAGCGAGAGCCTGCTGAACCTGGATGAATTTGGGAAAAAGCTGGTTTCCATCGGCTACGAGCGGGTAGCTCAGGTGGAGGGAAGCGGCCAGTTTTCCATCCGGGGCGGCATTGTGGATGTTTTCCCGCTGACCGAGGACAATCCCATCCGAATCGAGCTGTGGGGGGACGAAATTGATTCTATCCGGAGCTTCGATGTGGAAAGCCAGCGCTCCGTGGAGAATCTGGATCAGGTGCGGATTTATCCGGCGACCGAGCTGATCTACACCGAAAAGGATGCGGCCCGCGCCCGGAAACGGATTCAGGAAGAGGGAAAAAAGCTGGCCGGAGCCTTTGAACGGGAAATGAAGATGGAGGAGTGCCATCGAGTAAAGCTGCTGATGCAGGAGCTTTTGGAGGATCAGCTCTCCGACGGCGTGCATCCCCAGGGCCTTGCCGGTTGCATCAATTATCTAAGCAGCAATACGGTATCGTTTCTGGATTATCTGAGGAAGAAAAATCCTCTGGTGGTTCTGGATGAGCCGAACCGGCTGAAGGAATCCGGGGACGCGGTGGAGCTGGAGTTCCGGGACAGTATGGAAAACCGGCTGCGCAAGGGCTATACGCTGCCG
>JAHZHG010000385.1:1523-2832 GCA_019420425.1 Clostridiales bacterium | reverse complement strand
TATAGGGAGTCAGGGAAACGAGGGGCTCATCTCCCGCCGTCTGCTTTACCAGCTCCATTTTTTCCTTCGCAATCACCAGGGGAATAACCCGGGTGCCCAAGAGACGGTCGCCTTTTTTCACCGGGGTATTGGTATGCCTTGTGGCAATCATGATTTCGTCAATTTCATTCACTGCATCCAGGCGGGCCACATCTACGCGGAAAACGCCGTCGCAGTCGGCAATCAGCTCGATTTTCCCCTCCTTTACCTCCGTGGGATGCATGTGTTCGTTTTTGCAGATGCCATAGAGAATCTGTGCCGCCTCATCCTCATGCAGCATGGACTCGTCCTTTTCCCAGACGTAAAGCCGATCCTTTCCCAGGGACAGCAGGACGGGAATGTCCTCCTCTTTTACCACATGCCCCTTCCGGAATGCCGTGTCCTTTACCACGTCCTTGATAATCCGGGTAATGTCATGGCACAGCACATGGCCGACCGCATCCGTTGTATTGATACACTTCATCGTTTTTCCTCCCATAGCGTTATGCTTTCATTTTCTCTCAGGATACCGCCCTGCCGCACACGGCAGAAAACAAAATACGGTTCCATCGGAGAGCAGACCTTTTCACCGGTATACGCATCTGAAGCCGGGCCGCCCGCCCCGATTTTCACCACCTCCAGGATAACCTCTCCGCAGGACAGGCGGCAGCCCGGCTGCAGAGCATTCCAGGCAATATCCCGGACCACCAGGTTCTCGCCGAAGCGGCCATAGCGTATCGGCTCGCCGGCCCGGTCAAAATACTCCTTTACCGTATCGTACGGCAAAAGGCTCACCTGCTTCTGGCCGAGCCCATAGTGGACATCCCCCACAAGCCCGTTTGGGGAAGCGCTGCACTGATGGACGTTCTGCGCGCTGGTTTTCCGCCTGCTGCTGATGCAGACACAGGTAATCTTTCCCATAGCTCCTTCTCCTCTCTGCTACACCGCCCACAGCGCAATGCGCACGTCCTTGCCCGCGTTGCGCAGGTGCTCGATCAGCTCCTCCACCATCTCCGTCTTGCGTTCCGCAGTCATGCGTGTCCCCAAATGGCCCGCATTGTCGGCACTGCCAAAAAACAGGTTGACCTCTGTTGCGGTATCAAAGAGCATCTGGCCCAGGATGGAGGCGGCGTCCTTTTGCTTTTTCAGGTGATTGTAGGCCAGCCGGTCCGAAAGCCAGTCGCCGCAGTATTCCAGCAGTCGCTCCAGCGTCAGGAATCCCTCTGTCACCAGCTCCACGCCCTCGATCCGTGACCGGGGCGGCAGGTTGTTGTATGCCGAATCCTGGATG
>JAHZHG010000385.1:0-1513 GCA_019420425.1 Clostridiales bacterium | reverse complement strand
CAGCGGTTTGCCCAGGTATCGGGCTGCGCATTTGGCTGTGGTTCCGCCGCAAATCACATGGAAGCCCTCGCTTTCAAAGAAGGTGCGCAGATACCGCTCGTCATTTTCCACATTTTTCGGCGGGCCGATCATCAGGTTGACCGTCTGTTTTCTGCGGACACGCAGCACGATCACCGTGATATCGTCGTCCGTTTCGTTCAGGTTCAGATCCACGCTGGCCTCCGCCAGATACCCGGCCATGGACTGGGCGCTCATCCCTCTTCGGTATTTATCCAGGCAAAAACGGACGACATCCTCCCTGCCCCATCCGCCGTTCGTTGTTTTTCCCATGCCGGCGTTGGTTATGCCGTCGGACATCAGGATCAGCATGTCCTCCTCCTGCAGCCGGAAGGTACTCTGGTGGATGATTTTTTCTTCGATCTCGTTCACGGTAACCGGATAGTCGAACAGGCGGCCATCCCGGATAAGGATGGCATCCGGGTTGTCAAACTGGAACAGGCTGGCCTCGTTTCCCTGGATATCCAGCACCGTAAAGGTGGCATAGGCCAGCTGACGGACACTGCAGATCGGCAGCGTTTTGGCCATTGTGCGCACAGCCTCGTCCAGAGCTACCCGGTTGATGATCATTGTGCTGAGCATGGTAGCGGTAAGGGTGGACAGAATATTTGCCTTTACCCCGCTGCCCATGCCGTCGGAGAGGACGAGCACATGGTTCTGCTCATTTTCTTCTATCCGGTAATAATCTCCGCAGAGAAATTCTTTTTTCTTATTCAGGCTGACATGGCCAAAATCGATGCAGAGCCCGTCGAACTCGGCATTCAGGCCATAATATTTATTTTTTTTCATGGCGCCCCTCATTCCCAAGCAGGATGGTGTTTTTCAGCTCTTCAACGGCTACCAGCCCCGCAATCTGATGCACGATCTTCAGCTGCTCCTCCACCAGGCGGTCGGCAATCCGCGCGGCCTCCAGCTGGGCGCTGTAAATCTGCTCCCGGCGCAGGCGTTCCTTGGTCACGTCCTTCATGATGCAGAGAATCATCTGATTTTCGCGGTCATTCGTCATTACCCGGTTCAGATAGCGTTTCTGTTCTTCCAGATAGATTTCATCCTGCATCAGATTCCGGTCAAAGGAAAGGATGCTTGCCAGGCTGTAATCATCCATAAATTCGGACACCGGACGGCCGATCATTTCTCTTTTCCGCTGGATATTGAACAGATCCATGGCGGACCGGTTCATCTGGACGATATTCAGGTGATAATCCACCGTAACCAAAAGGCCGGGCATTGCATTAAATACCTTGTTGGAATAATCCTCCTGGCGGGCGCGCATATAGGGGATACACATGGTTATCTCCGCCTTGCCCTGGCTGATGGCAACGGCCTTTTCCCGGCAGGTATCATATCCGCAGGCGCCGCAGTTCAGCTCATCCTTTTCCGTAAACTTCCCCATCTGCGCCAGAATATCCCGAATCTGCTCCTCGGAAACCAGCTCTTCCTTTTGGCGGGTATAGAC
>JAHZHG010000384.1:1898-2860 GCA_019420425.1 Clostridiales bacterium | reverse complement strand
TGCCGCTGCCATTCTTTTTTGTAGACAGGTAGCGGCCTTCTTTTTGCCGAATCCGTCCGTCGAAGCTGTTGATCGAGACAATATACAGGCTGAGCTCTTTTTTGCGCGTGATGGTCAGGCAGTGATACCGTTCACCCATTGGCGCGGTCAGGCAGCCGGAGAGCGCATTCTCCAATATATTGCCCAGAAGGCTGCAGAGCTCCGTTTCAGGGATGCGCGTCTGGCCGGGCAGTTCGATTTTCCAGTTCAGCTGTATGCCGTTTTGTTCGGCGATATACGCGTAATAGTTCAGCAGCGCATTTACGGCCAGATTCGCGCACCAGCGGGTAATTTCCTTTGTCGGCAGATGTTTGCTGTATTCGCAGAGATAATCATCCAGGGCCTTCCAGTCCTGGGAAGCAGTCAGGCCCTGCAGCGTATGGATCGTCTGCCGGAAATCATGACGCAGCTTTTCTGTTTCCTCCATATATCTTTTCTGCGCCTGGTACTGGTATTCCTGCATTTCAAAAAAGCGGATACGCTCCCGGTCATGAAAACTGTCCGCGATCACCATAGAAATACGGTAAAACAGGATAAAGATGAACAGCAGAAGGAACAGCAGCACACTCATCACCAATATATACATGTTAAACACATTGTTTGTGTGCATGGTTTCATGTTTGTGCGGAATGGCGCACAGATTAATGATCAGAAAAACCAGCGGAATCGGAAGTACGGTGAACCATATCCGGGAAAAATCCAGGCTGTTGATCAAGCGGCTGCCCCAATGGGAAAAGGGATAAGCCAACAGTGCGGCAAAAGCCAGGGAAAGCCCCAGCTGGAATAAAGCTGCCTCCCAGCTGAATTGATCGGCAGTGCCATAGGGATGCAGCCAGGAGTCGAAGGCAAAGGAGTAATTGGAAGGGAAGGCCATCAGTGCGCAGACCAGGGCAAAAACCGTCAGGCTGCGTCCAAGCCCAACG
>JAHZHG010000384.1:0-1888 GCA_019420425.1 Clostridiales bacterium | reverse complement strand
GGAAAAAAAGCAGCATAAGGGGAAAAAGAAATATATTGGTATCCAGGGAAAAGCACGCAGAAATCCAGCTTGCGCCCAGAATCAGCGGCAGGCCAATGGCCATAGACAGGATAAAAATACGGAGAAAAGAGTATTTGCATTTCTCTTTCATCGGCAGATAGCAGAGCAGCGCAGCCGGAAAGATTACCAGATATTGCAGCAGCTTGGACGCATAATCATAAATCATCATTTTTCTTTCCTCCTCTGGACATACGGGCATGGATCTGGGCAAACGTATAATCCTGCCACAACCGTTCGATGCGGCTGCTCTCGCGGACACGCACCGGCAGCTGTATGCCGCATGCGAGATGGCAGACATTTTTATCAAATCCGGAAATATGATCCATATTCACCAGCACGCCTTTGTTCAGCAAAAGAAAGCGGTCGTCCGTATTCAGCGGACGGATGAACTCGGAAAAGCCGATATAAGGCGACTGCGTGCACCCGCGGATATCCGTAACATCGGTATTATGCCCTCTGGCGACGACGCACACAATATCGGAATACAGAAGGCGGACGGTCTGCCGGCTGCAGATAAATTCAAGCAGACGGGACTGCCTGGGCAGAAGCTTCAGCGCATCAGCCAGCACCTGAAAAACACGCTCACGCGTAGCCGGTTTCTGAATGTATTCAAACGCATGGCAGGAAAAGGCCTCTGACATAAACGCGTCGCTGCTGGTCAGAAAAATGATCAGGCAGAACTGATCCTTTTCCCGGATAAGCCGGGCTGTCTCTGCGCCGTTTATTCCGTCCATAAACACATCGATAAAAATAATCGAATATTTATATTCAGCGAAGCTTTCCAAAAACAATTCCCCACTGGAGAAGTAATCAACAGAAAAAGAAAGCCCGTTTTGTTTTTCAAACTGGGAAAGAAAATCTCGGAGCTGTATCATCTCAGATTCGTTGTCATCTACTAAAGCAATATTCATTATTTATACACCTCGCCTAATAACCCACAATCAGTATAGCATTAAGCGCCAGTTTTCTCTATAGTATATCGGCTGACGTTGGTGCTGTTTGAGTGACTTTCGTGCCGAAACTATTGTAATTGTTATTTGACTATTGTAATCTTAACGAGAAATTATACATAAAAGGAGGGATTCGTATCCCATGAGGAAAAAACTCCCATGGCTTTTACTGGTAATCGTGGTAATTGTTTCTGCAATTATCATTGCCCTACTGGTAAAGGACAGGGAAAAAGAAGAGTCGGCTCTTCCTGTTTCGACAGAGGCTTCCGGCCCCAGATTAGAGATTGACGCAAATGCCGGGGATCTGGTCGAAACGGAGACAGAGGCGCCGCCGCCCGGCATATCCATTCCGGGATGGGGAAGCATAACGCTTCCGGCAGGGGTCACAGAAGCGAATGTTTCATTGAAAAACCCCGAGGAAAATGAAGGCTGGTACTACCTGACCTTTGAGCTGCAGCTGAAAGACACCGGAGAGGTAATCTTTACTACCGGCCTCATCCCGCCCGGACAGTACTGCAACAAAGTAACCCTCACCCGTGAACTGGAGGCCGGTGAATACGAGGCGATCATGCATGTCCAGCCGTACAAGATGGACGAAGACCAGACGCCCACGAACAATGCGGATATGGAAACCATACTCGTTGTTAATGAATAAGGAGGAGGATAAATGAGAAAAAGGCAGATATTACCATTGCTTCTGGCGATGACTGCACTATGCGGCACCACATCGATGGCAAGCGAAACTACACTTACGCCAGCGAATACAAGCGGGTCAACGGCAGTCAGCTATACCGTTGAGGAGAATACGGATTATACCGTTACTATTCCGCCCAACGTAACGATTTCTGCGGATAAAACAGGAGAATTATCGCTGAACC
>JAHZHG010000383.1 GCA_019420425.1 Clostridiales bacterium | reverse complement strand
CCCTTGCCGTTCCGCTGATCCTTTGGGATCTCATAATAGCGGACAGCGATCTTGTTGGCCAGATGGGCAATCTCCCTCATGTCCTCCCCCGTCTCCGTAGGCAGACCCAGCATAAAGTACAGCTTGACCTTTGTCCATCCTCCGGCAAAGGCCTGAGCCGCGCCGTCCAGGATGACGTCCTCGGTCAGTCCCTTGTTGATCACGTCTCTGAGCCGCTGGGAGCCGGCCTCAGGGGCAAAGGTCAGGCTGCTTTTCCGCACGTCCTGCACTTTGCTCATAACATCCAGGGCAAAAGCATCGATACGCAGGGACGGCAGGGAGATATTCACCCCCTTTGTGCCGAACTCATCGATCAAAAAGGTCACCAGCTCCTCCAGCTCAGAGTAGTCGCTGGAACTTAGGGAGCTTAAGGAAATCTCCTCGTGGCCGGAGTTCTGCAGCATATCTCTGGCACAGTCCTTCAGCATTTCCACATTCCGCTCCCGCGTGGGACGGTAGATCATCCCCGCCTGGCAGAAACGGCAGCCGCGGATACAGCCTCTCTGGATTTCCAGCACCACCCGGTCCTGCGTGACCTTGATAAACGGCACTACCGGTGACTTTGGATAGCTGGTCTGACTCATATCCATAACCACCTGTTTTTCCACCGTCTCCGGGACATCCGGGTAGATCGGGGTGAAGGATTTCAGCGTTCCATCCTCGTTGTAGGCGGCCTCGTACAATGAGGGAACGTAAATGCCCGGGATCTGGGCGGCCCTACGCAGGAAATCCTTCCGGGAAAGTCCGCTTCTTTTGCCGGATAAATAGAGATCGAACAGCGCATCGTACTGCGTCTCGCCCTCTCCAATATAAAACAGATCAAAAAAGTCAGCCAGCGGCTCCGGATTATACGCGCAGGGGCCTCCGCCGATCACAATGGGACATTCCTCGCCCCTCTCTGCGGCCATCAACGGTATTCCGGCAAGATCCAGCACCTGAAGGATATTCGTATAGCACATCTCATACTGAATCGTAATTCCCAGAAAATCAAAGTCCAGAATCGGATCCTGGGACTCCAGGGCAAACAAAGGGATATGCTTTTCCCGCATTACCCTGTCCAAATCCACCCACGGAGAGTAGACGCGCTCGCACCATACGTCTTCCCGCCGGTTAAACTGGTCATAAAGGAGCTGAATGCCCAGATGAGACATACCAATCTCGTAAACGTCCGGGAAACACATGGCAAAACGGATATCCACCTTTTCCTTGTCTTTCATCACCGAGTTCACCTCATTGCCAATGTAGCGGGCAGGCTTCTCGATTTTTAGTAATATTTCATCATTTAACGCGAGTTTTCGCATAAATCTCCTTTCGTTTTTATGCAATACATACAAAAAAACTTTTTTCCTTCATTCTCTTTTTTTTGAAAAAACCGTCTGTTTTTTCCTGATTTTTTATTCGATTTTTGCGTGTGAAATGTACTGTTTTTTTCATTTTCTGCCCTTGCGTAACAAATTTTCTTTTTTTCTACTCCGCCGCATTTGCATAATTATACACTGTTTCATCGCCTTGCATAAGTATACCTATCTCTGAATATCCGTATTTGGTCGTATGAAGCCTGTATTTTTTTATGCAAATTTTTGAGAATTACGTTCTGCTTACAATATGCTATATAAGAATCGGATACTGACTGCTACGAAATAGCAGCATATGGGATCAAACAGTACATTAACTCATCATATTGTAAACTCTTGGTGGAAGGAATTCAAGCAAATCTTTTTCTGGAATAGGAATATCCCATGTAAGACTTGCCTGCGGAAGAATATCCGCTATAAATGAATCTATTTGCCTTTCGCACGCATATACATTTTCTCTTTCAGAAGAATTACCGTCTGCCTATCCAATCCGGACTATTGGTAAGAAGTTGGCCGAGGTCAGCCAGAAATCCGGCGCTGAATATCCCGGCAAATTCAAAATATAGCTTTAGATTTGCCAGGCTTGTGTTGACAAGCAGAAAAAGACCGGCTATAATAAAATTATAATTTAGATTTGCCGGATATTTTTTGTTTGAATTGCCTATACTGAAATTGGAAGGGAGAGAGCAACATGGCATATATTAAACGGGCTGCGGAGGATACAATTGCGCGGCTCTCTGAAATGTTCCCCGTGCTGTTAGTAACTGGTCCCAGGCAGGTGGGAAAAACGACTCTTCTGCAAAAACTCGCAGAAGCGCAGCGAAGCAATGGACTGGTGCGGAAGTATGTAACCTTGGATGATCCCGATGTGAGGTATTTGGCGAAACACGATCCTGCGCTGTTTTTGCAGAGATATTCCCCTCCGGTGCTGATTGACGAGATTCAATACGCAACAGAATTGCTGCCTTATATTAAAATGAGCGTGGACCGCTCCAAGAAAAAAGGCGACTTCTGGATTACAGGATCGCAGGTTTTCCGGCTTATGAATAACGTAAGTGAAAGTCTGGCCGGACGAGTCGGCATCGTGAATTTATTGGGATTGTCCGATGCGGAAATTTACCAGGAGCCAAGTGAACCATTCCAGACAGACCCGGCACATTTAATGAACCGTTTGTCTGTGAGAACTCCCCACGGCTTAAATGAAATCTACAACAGGATTTTCAAAGGATCCATGCCGGAACTGTACGCGGATAGAAATGTCGATTGGGAGACATATTACCGCTCCTATGTGGATACGTACCTGCAACGTGATATTCGTGATCTTGCGCAGGTAGCTGACGAAATGCAGTTTTACAATTTTATGACGGTTGTTGCTGCCCATACTTCAAAGCCTGTAATCTATGAGGAACTGGCAAACATGGCTGGAGTTTCGTCGCCAACAGCAAAGAAATGGCTCTCCATTTTAGT
>JAHZHG010000382.1:2249-2862 GCA_019420425.1 Clostridiales bacterium | reverse complement strand
GTATACCTGCTGACCAACGGCGGGCCGGGAAATGAAACACAGTTTATGGCCAACTATCTTTACAAGCAGGCGTTCCAGTCCTTCCGCTATGGCTATGGAAACGCCATCAGCGTAGTATTTGTTTTCATCTGTATCCTGGCAACTGTGGGACTGAACGTCCTGTTCCCCAAGGAAAAGGAGGCGTAGCGTATGGGCACAAAGAAAGTAAGCGCCGGCAAGGTGATTATGTGGGTCATCCTGATTGCCTTTGCGGTAATACAGATTTTCCCGCTGATTTGGCTTTTGGACTTTTCGGTGGCCAGCAGCAATGAGATGTTCACCAACGGCCTCCTGGTATGGCCGGAGAAATTCCGCTTTGACAATTACGTAACCGCGTTTGTGGACGGACACGTACTGCAGTATCTGAAAAACAGTATCATAATAAATGTGCTGGCGGTATTGCTGGTTTTGCTGATTTCTGTTATGATGGCATTTGCATGTACCAGGATGCACTGGAAGCTTTCAGGGGCGGTGAAGGGCTTGATTTTGCTCGGGATGATGATTCCCATCCATGCAACCCTTCTTCCCAACTACGTAATCTATGACAAGATTCACATGACCGATACGCTGTTTG
>JAHZHG010000382.1:0-2239 GCA_019420425.1 Clostridiales bacterium | reverse complement strand
TCCCTACGTGGCATTTTCCCTGCCCCAGGGACTGTTTCTGACCAGCAGCTTTATGGAGAGCATTCCCAAAGAGATTGAAGAAGCGGCGATGATCGACGGATGCGGAATTTACCGGATCGTGTTCATTATCATCACGCCGATGATGAAATCCTCCCTGGTTACGGTAACGATCATGACCTTCCTGAACAACTGGAATGAATTCATGATGGCAAGTACATACCTGAGCAGCCCGAAGTGGAAGACCCTTCCGTTCTCTGTGCTGGAGTTTACCGGTATGTATTCCTCAAATTACGCAGTGCAGTTTGCGGTTATGGCACTGACTGCTGCGCCGATGGTTATCGTATACGTTATCCTGAACAAACAAATTACAAAGGGCGTTGCCATGGGAGCGGTCAAGGGCTGATCCCCGGCGGCTGCATAGGAGGAACACATGGGCGGCAGAAGAAAAAAAGGACGGCTGTCTGCGCTGTATGCGAGGCAAAGCATTCGAAACAAGATTATTTTCTCTATCTATATGGTGCTGATTCCGGTCATTATCTGCAGCTCAGCGTTTTCCACCTACCGCAGCTACAAAAATACAATGGAAGAGACGACCCAGATTTACCAGCGGTTTACCCAGAGCGTGTGCGACGACATGTACTACCTTCAGGCGGATATGGTGGACATTGCCACATATTTTGCGGTGAATGCAAAGATCCACAATGTGCTCATCTCGTCGGCGGAGAGCTTTGGAAATGACCGTCTCTTCTGGTATAACAATACGCCGATTGCCTTTTTGCAGGACATCCTGGCGATTAAGAACCCCATCAAGACGGTAATCCTGTATCCGGAAAACGGCCTTAATCCCTATTACCAGTGCTACGACGGCAGCGTACAGAATAAGGATTTTGCGCAAATCCGACAGCATCCGATGTATGAAAAGGCCTGCAGTGTGCAGGGAGATGTGGTCTGGTACCGCTACAATGTGGGGGAGGACTCCCTTTATCTCCAGAGCCAGTCGGACAGGATTGTCGCCTGCCGGATGCTGTACGACCTGTCCAAACGGAAAAAGCTGGGCTTTCTGGTCATCGGCATGGATGTGGCAGAATTTGAAACGATCTGCACCGGAATGATCCAGTATGAAAATGAGGGGATGGTCGTGCTTGGAGACGACGGGGAAATATTTGTGCAGGCCGGTGCAGTGGATGAGCAGATTCTGGAGAGTCTGCAGAGCCTGCATGGCCGGGATGAGCCGCTGAACGGGAAGGAGCCGTTTATGAAGGTTGACGGCCGGTATGTTTTCCATGAGAGCAATGAGCTGGGCATGACGGTGTATTACATCTCCCCGGAGGGAAACTGGTCTCAGAGGCTGATGAACGACCTGCTTGTCTATGCTGGTGTCCTATTCTCTGGCCCGCCCGCTGGCGGCCCTTCATATTTCCATGGAAAAGTTTAAAAAGGGTGATTTTGAACAGCAGGTAGAAGTAATCAATGACGACGAAATCGGCCAGCTGTCCGTGGCCTTCAATCAAATGGCGAAAGAGACAAAGGAGCTGGTGGAGAAAAACTATATCATGCAGCTTCGGGAAAAGGAAAGCGAGCTGGACGCCCTGCAGGCCCAGATCAATCCCCATTTTCTGTATAATGTGCTGGATTCCCTGTACTGGCAGGCCGTGGGGGATGACAACGAAAAGATCGCAGAGGACATCCTGGCTCTGTCCAAGCTGTTCCGGCTGCTCCTCAGCCAGGGACAGGCGGATATTCCCGTCAGCCGGGAGATGGAGCTGGTGACCGCGTACCTGCAGATCCAGAATATGCGCTTTTCCAAACGCCTGCGCTACCAGATTGATATAGAAGAGGAAATCCTGGGGGCCAGGATCCAAAAGCTGATGATCCAGCCCTTTGTGGAAAACTCGGTGGTTCACGGCCTGGAAGGCCGCGAAAACGGCGGAACGGTCTGCGTCACCGGCAAAAGGGAAGGCGACTACCTCCATTTTACTGTTATCGACGATGGCGTGGGTATGGAACAGGAGGAGGCGGACCGGATTTTGTACACGGAGGGAAACGGGCAGAAGACAGGCCTGAAAATCGGCAGCTATGCGATTTCCAATATCCGGGAGAGGCTGGTGCTCCGCTACGGAGAGGACTTCCAGCTCACGATAAAAAGCGCCGTAGATCAGGGCACCCGTGTGGATCTGGGCGTTCGTATGGAGATACAGAAAGGAGAATAAAGGGATGTTTCAGCTGCTGCTGGTGGACG
>JAHZHG010000381.1 GCA_019420425.1 Clostridiales bacterium | reverse complement strand
TCCTGCGGCAAAGGTGGTAGGTACCTATAAACTGGGAGAGTCAGCAAAGTCAGCGGCAGAGGCGCTGAACCTCACAAAAATTTACAAAATGAATTCCAACGAAAATCCGTACGGGGTATCCCCGATTGCGGCACAGGCCATGCGGGATGCTGCGGCCGGAGTAAACTACTATCCGGATCCCACAGGAGTTTCCCTGCGTGAGAGACTGGCTGAACGGCTGGGGGTAAAGCCGGAAAATATCGTATGCACAGAGGGGGCCAGCGTGGCGCTGACCCTGTTAGCGGAGATGTTTCTGAACCCCGGGGACGAGGTCATTGAGCACTGGCCCACCTACAGCGGCTATCAGAGACGGATGATGGATCCCAGACAGGCCGTGGCTGTACGCGTACCCATGGGAGCAGACGCAGCGCCGGATTTTGACGCTATGTTTGCCGCAATTACCCCGAAAACACGCATGGCGCTGGTGTGCAACCCGAACAACCCGGTGGGAACTGTCTGCGATCCCGAAAAGCTTCGTGAATTTGCCCGGAAGCTTCCGAAAAATATACTTCTGGTGGTGGATGAGGCATATATTGATTTTGCAGACGAAGGCACGTGCCCGACAATGGCGGACATGGTAAATGAGCTGGAGAATCTGGTGGTTATCCGTACCTTTTCCAAGATCGCCGGCCTGGCCGGCGCCCGCATCGGCTATGCGGTCGCCTGCCCGGAAATGATTTTCTACTATAATAATATGGTAAACTTTTTCTGTGCCAGCTCCTTTGCCCTGGCAGGAGCAGAGGCCTCTCTGAATGATCCGGAGTTCCGCGAGATGACTGTGCGGAAAAACCGGGAGGAGCGCGAATTTCTGATCAGGGAGCTGAAGGCGAGAGGATACCGTCCGTATCCCAGCCAGTCCAACTTTATTGCCTGCGAATTTGGCATTGATCCGGAAAAAATGACCGAGCTGCTGCGGCAGAAGGGAGTCCTGATCCGCGGAAACCTGGGGGTGGCCCGGATTACCCTTGGCACACATGAGGACAATCAGGCATTCCTGAAAGCAGTTGACCAGATCAAAGAGGAGGGCGGCCTATGAGCGAAAGCGACAAGCTGGAGGTAATGGAGCAGGAAAGCGCCAGACCTGCAATTAAGGATTATGATTTCGACAAATGGATGAGCGACTATCGGTTCATCTCCACCGTGGGAATGAACGAGGAGGGCGGAATCGATCGTCTGGCCTTCACCCACAGCGATTATGTAGCAAGGACAGAGCTGCTGAACCGGGCGTACGGTATGCGTCTCCAGTGCTATCTGGATGCGGCGGAAAACCTGTGGCTGTATAAAATGGGCACAGACCCGTCCCTGCCGCCGCTGGTTATCGGTTCCCATCTTGACGCTGTACCCAACGGAGGCCGCTACGACGGCGTCCTGGGGGTAATGTCCGGCTTTCAGGTACTGCGTTATCTCTTTGATAACAAAATTCAGCATCGCCGCGGCATTGAGCTGGTGGCGTTCAGCTGTGAAGAGTCCAGCCGTTTCAACCTTTCCACCATCGGAAGCAAACTGGTCTGCGGCGCCCTGACCCTGGATAAGCTGAGAAAATATCAGGACAGCCAGGGCAAGACCGTGCTGGACTGCCTGGACCGCCTGGAGCACTCCTATTCCTCCATCGAGGAACGCCAGGAACATTTAAAACAGGTATACGGCTACCTGGAGCTGCATATCGAGCAGGGACCGGTGCTGGAGTCCGGCGGCATTGATGTGGGAATCGTAGAGTCCATCGCAGCTCCCATCCGCCTGAAGCTGCATGTAATCGGACACAGCGATCATTCGGGAGCCTGCCCCATGAGTCTGCGCCATGACGCGCTGACCGCCGCATCCGAGATCATCCTGCGGGCAGAGGAGCTGGGCCGGGAGGAATCCGTACATAAATCCGTGGCCACCGTAGGTAAGATCAACGTCCCCCATCAGGCCCTGAACGTTGTGCCGGGCGAGGCGGAGATCTTTGTGGATATCCGCGGCATAGACCGGGAAAGTGTGGAGCGGATTTACCATGGAATCCAGGAAAAGTGCCGGGAAGTCCGGGAAAAGCGGGGCGTTACGATTGAGGAGACGCTGCTGGCAGATGAATATCCTGTGCCCATGAACCACGAGCTGGGAGAAATCATTGCACGCAACTGTGAAAAGACGGGACTGAGCTATACCTGGATGCCCAGCGGAGCAGGCCATGATGCCATGAATGTGGCAAAGCTGGCTCCCACGGCGATGATTTTTGTCCCCTGTGAGGGCGGAATCAGCCACAACCTGCATGAGTCTGTGCGGGAAAAGGATTTGCGGAACAGCATCCAGATTTTATATGAAGTGGTAATGGACATTTGCAGATAGGAGGGTAAAATGAATCAGGAAAAAATACATGTCATTGATCACCCGATGGTGCAGCACAAGCTGTGCCTGCTTCGGGACAAGGATACAGGGGTAAAGGAATTCCGGGAGTGTATGTCAGAGATCACCGGCCTGCTCAGCTACGAAGCGACCCGGGACCTGCCGATGAAGGAGATGGAGATCGAAACGCCCATGGGACGCTCCAGAGGCTGGACAATCGAAGGAAAGACATTGGCCCTGGTGCCGGTGCTGAGAGCCGGCCTGGCCATGCTTGACGGTATACTGCAGCTGATTCCGGCGGCAAAGGTGGGACACCTGGGCCTATACCGGGATCCCGCTACCCTGCAGTCCGTGCAATACTACTGTAAGATGCCCTCAGATATCAACGAGCGCGAGGTTATCATCCTGGATCCCATGCTGGCTACCGGCGCATCTGCCGTGGAGGCCGTACAGATTTTGAAAAACTACAAATGCCGGAGCATCAAGGTGATGTGCATCATCGCATCGACAGAGGGCGTGGACCGCTT
>JAHZHG010000380.1 GCA_019420425.1 Clostridiales bacterium | reverse complement strand
GACTTTGGGTATCCTCCATGGCCGCCAACGTAAAGATCAGCATTTTCAACATGATCGGAATGAAGCTGAGAAGGGTTAAACCGGCCACGATTGTTATGCCGCTGATCAAAGCCAGAAAAGCCGGACTGAACCTGGGCGTTAACCAGCTGGAGGCCCACTACCTGGCGGGCGGCAACGTGGATAACGTGGTAAATGCCCTGATCGCCTCTGAACGCGCGGGCATCGAGCTGAAATTCGAAAAGGCAGCGGCCATCGACCTGGCCGGCCGGAATGTGCTGGAGGCCGTAAAGATGAGCGTTAACCCAAAGGTAATCGAGACGAGCAATGTCTCCGCAGTGGCCAAGGATGGGATCGAGCTGCTGGTAAAAGCCAGAGTTACCGTAAGAGCGGATCTGGAACGCCTGGTCGGCGGTGCAGGAGAAGCGACAATCCTGGCGAGAATCGGCGAAGGAATCGTAACCACTGTCGGCTCTGCCCTCTCCCATAAGGAAGTACTGGAAAACCCCGACGATATTTCCAAGCGGGTGCTTACCAAGGGACTGGATTCCGGCACGGCGTTTGAGATTCTTTCGATTGATATTGCGGATATCGACGTGGGACGGAACATCGGCGCACAGCTGCAGAGCCTTCAGGCAGAAGCAGATAAGAACATCGCCCAGGCAAAGGCTGAGGAACGCAGAGCCATGGCTGTGGCAAAGGAACAGGAAATGCGCGCCTACGTGGTGGAAGCCGAGGCCGAGGTGCCCAAGGCAATGGCATATGCGCTGCGTGAGGGCAAAATGGGCGTGATGGACTATTATGAGCTGCAGAACCTAAAGGCAGACACCGAGATGCGGGAAAATATCCGGGGAAACAAACAGGAGAAAAGCATCACGGATTAAGCAGGGAGGGGAGAGCGGATGAACACAGGGATTTTTGGATGGAACCAGATGCACATGTGGCAGACCGGCGCAATGGGCTTCCCTGTGCATAAAGAAAATTCAGGTGCAATAGCGGCAATGAAGAAAACGAGAAAGAAAACCAATAAAAAAGCAAAGCCGCATGTACAGATGCCAAAAGCTGAACCGGATACTCCGGCCGAAGCGCTGTCACAGGAAAATGCAGTGCTGGGTGAGGCGGAGAAGCCCGCAGCTGCAGCAAAATCAGCAGCCGCAGCTAAGCCGGAGGACACAGGCATGAATCTGCAGGAAGCCGTCGTCTGGTCAGAGATTCTGGGCGAACCGGTCTGCAGAAAAAACAGAAGGAGGAGAATGGAGCGAAGCTATGGCAATCGGGGTTATGCTGGTAGAGGATGAGGCGGGGATTCGTCTCATCCTTCGGAAAATCATAGAAAAACACCAGGAGTTTCAGGTGGTGGCCGAGTGCGGGGAGCTGGCAGAAGCGGTAATCCAGTTTCGGAGGCTAAAGCCCGGGGTGGTTTTCCTGGATATCGGAATCAAAGGCCAAAACGGCGTGGAATGTGCGAAAATCCTGACGGACATGGATCCGAAGGTAAAGATCATTTTTGCCACCGCCCATGCGGAATATATGCCGGAGGCCTTTGAACTGTACGCCTTTGACTATCTGGTAAAACCTTTTGACGTAGAACGGGTGAACAAAACGCTGGACCGCATCGTCTCTCTGGGAGCGCCTGCAGCAGAAACGGAAGAACGGGTGGTCAAATCCGAACGCCGGAGAGACAAGCTGCTGGTAAAAGGAAAGGAAAGTATGAGTTTTGTGGATATCCCGGAAATCGTCCTGATCCAGCGGGAAAATAATGCCACCGTTATTTATACGGAAAAGGACAGCTATGTGACCTCCGCCAGTATGGCAGAGCTGGAAAAGAAGCTGGATGCGGAGCAGTTTATCCGCAGCCATAAATCCTATATCATCAATCTGTCCAGGATCCGTAAAATCGAGCCGTATGGCCGGTGGACATATGTGGTACATTTCAAGGGACGCAGGGAGGATGCGCTGCTGACCGCGGAAAAATATGAAGAAATCAAAAAACGGTTTTTATAGGGGTGAGCCGGGCTGCCGGCTTGCCCCTTTTTCTAATCTGTGCTATAAATGAAGAAGAACAAATATCCGTTCTGGGACATGGCAGGGAACATGCGGGAAAGCGGACAGAAAAGGAGACAGAAAGGATGAGCCTGAGGGCAATTTTATTCGATATGGACGGCACGCTGGTGCCGATGGATCAGGAACAGTTTACAAAAGGATATTTTATGGAGCTGACAGCAGCGCTTTCTCCGTTCCATGTCGCACCGGAGGAGCTGGTTGCGGCGGTCTGGAACGGGACAAGGGCAATGGTAAAGAATGACGGAAGGAAACGGAACAAGGAGGTATTCTGGGAACAGTTTGCCGCGGTAGCCGGAGAGGCGCTTCCGCAGTTCCGGGAGGCCACCGACCGCTTTTATCTGAATGAGTTTCAGCGCACCCGGAAATTCACGGCGGAAAATCCCCTGGCGGCCGAGGCTGTGCGTCTGGCCCGGAAAAACGGCAGAAAGACAGTGCTGGCGACCAACCCGATATTCCCCTTTGCCGCCCAGAAGGCCCGGATGGGCTGGGTGGGGCTAAGGCCGGAGGATTTTGAGCTGGTGACCGCCTATGAGACGGACAGCTTCTGCAAACCGAATCCACGGTATTACCTGTCCATCTGCGAGCGGATCGGGGGGGAGCCGCAGGATTGCCTGATGATCGGAAACGATGAAAACGAGGATATGCACGCCGCCGCTGAGGCCGGAATGCGCGGCTATCTGGTCACGGACTGCCGGATCGCCGACAAGGCGCATCCTTGGATGGGGGAGAGCGGCAGCTTTTCCGCGCTGATTTCCTTCCTTGAGACGATCCGGTAGAGGGCAGAGCCATGTTCAGAAAAAAACAAGCGAAAAAAGAGTATGATAAGCAAAAGCAAAAGCCTGTCCTGCGCTGCAGCATCTGC
>JAHZHG010000038.1:10278-13554 GCA_019420425.1 Clostridiales bacterium | reverse complement strand
CACCTCAGGAATGCGCATGTTCAACAAGACCATGATCCGCGAGCTGGCTACGGGACTGAATCTGGGGCCAGAGCCAGACACCGTTTCCTACTTAATGAAAAAGGCAGGCGCTCGGGTTACCGAGGTACAGGTAACGATGGATGAACGTATCGCCGGTGAAAGCTATCTGAACTTTACCCGCTCCATTTCCTACATGATGCGGATGACGCTTTCCATTTTATTCATCCAGAACTTTCGGAAAAAGTTTTGATAAGGGGGTATTTCCATGACAATGACGTTTCGCATTATCCTGATTCTGGCCTCGATCTGTACAACCGCCTTCATGCTGCGCAAAATCCGCCATTCCAAGGTACGGATTGAGGATTCCATATTCTGGCTGCTGTTTTCTCTTATCCTTATTATCATGAGTGTATTTCCGCAGATTCCCAATTTTTTGTGCCAGCTCGTGGGGATTTATTCCACGGTTAACTTTATTTTTCTATTCTTTATTTTCATTCTGCTGGTCAAACTCTTTTCCATGAGCGTCAAAATGTCCCAGTTAGAAGACAAGTTAAGGACACTGACACAGAATATCGCCATCTCCCAGGAGGAGAAATCTAAAGAAGAATAGCCCTTCTCCATAGGCGGCAAAAGGCGGCCGGAAATTAACCTGCTCCAGCGCAGCTGTACACAACTGACTGTCCAAGCAGGTTAATAATGGATCTCCGTACAAAATTACGCCGCAGGGTTGCTGCCGACTGCGGCAGCCTTGCTTATTTTTCTCTACGCTTCACTATAGGGTATGGCTATCCTCACCTGCGTATGGTGCTTTTCACTTGCAAAGGAAACCTCTGCCTGGTTATGGAAGAACTGCTTCAGCCGGTAGGCGACGCTATGCAGGCCTGTCCCTTTTTTCCCGATCTCAAATCGTTCACCCAGCTCCTTTGTAAGACGCTCTATTTCTTCCTCAGCCATCCCCACGCCGTTGTCCTCTACCAGCAGGATGACCCTGTCCCCTTCGCGGCAGGCCGAGATAGAGATTTTCCCATTTTTCAAAAAGGAGCCTACCCCGTGCATCAACGCATTTTCGACCAGCGGCTGGAGCACGATCGCCGGTACGGCGGCGCTTCCGCACGGATCGTCGCAGCTGATCTGGAAGGAGATGCGCTCGCCAAACCGCAGGCGCTGGATGTCGATGTACCGCTCGGTATAAGCAAACTCCTCCTTCAGCGTAATCTGTTTTCCGATATAGTTCAGCGATTCACGGAGGAACTGCGCGATCTGGATGGCATAGTCGTGAACCCTCGGCGCGTGCTCCATCACGGCCAGGCCGGACAGCATACTCAGACAGTTAAACAGAAAATGCGGATTAATCAGGGACTGCATCAGGCTGTTTTCTGTCTTTGTAAGCAAAATCTGCGTAGTCATGTTCTCTATTTCTAATTCATGTACCTTTTCCGCGAGAACAATCTTTTCCTTTAATTCCTCCATCTGGGCCTGGATCGTCTGTCCCATGCGGGCAAATGATGCAGACAATGTCTGCAGCTCACGGCTGGCAAAGCTCTGGGCGGACAGCTCCGGGATTTCCTGATAATTGCCGCCGGAAATATACTCGGCGTGTGCGGTGAGGATTTCTATAGGGGTTACAATCTCCCGGATCAGACGCTTTGTGTCGATAAAGGTAAAGAGAATGACCAGCAGAAAAAGTAAAACGATGAACAGCTCATACGCATACCAGCTGTCAGCGGTACGCTGCATCTGGTTATACAGATGCGTCTGCTCAAAGGGAAGTGTCGTCGCGTACTGATTCAGGGTCTGTTCATATATATGCTGCGTCTGCTGATAGGCCCTCACCTTTTCCTCCCGGTCTTTGGCCGGGCAGTCCATGTAGTCCCGGATTGCCGCAAGATACGCCTGTGTGGCGACGTAATTGTCCAAAAACTGTGGATAAGGAAAGGATTTTTTGATACTGGCAGTAAGGCTGTCCACTTCCTCAATCGCGGACAAAAGCCTGGCTTCGCTGTCCTCGTCCGGATTATACAGGGAAGTAAATACCTCTCCCTGCAGCCCGTCAACAGCCGCCCGGTAGCTGGTATAGCGGTTCTGCTGATCGATCAATGTATGCAGATTGGAAAAAATCGTGTTGCTCAGGATGAGCGTACATAAGAAAAATATAACAGAGCTGCCCAGGAAATAACGGATAATTTTCAGCAGCTGACTATGTATGGTTTTCTGTGTCATTTTCCTGCCCCTCCCGGAGATACTGCATTACTGAACGGCCGGTAACCCGCTTAAATGCCTCATTAAAATATTTTCTGCTGTTATAACCGCATTGCGCCGAAATTTCTTCTATATCTGCATCCTTTTCCTCCAAAAGCCGGAGCGCATGTCCAATGCGCAGCTCGGTCAGCTCCTGGACAAAGGATTTTCCGCGTTCCCGCTTGAATAAATGGCTGAAATATGCCTGTGAAAGCCCGATTTCTGTCGCCACATCTCCCAGGGAAAGATCCTCCGCGTACCGCCTGCGCATGATGTCCAGCGCCGTACTGATACTCCCGGATGAGCTTTCGGCAGTCTGGCGCGCATAGAGCTGGTTCAGCCAGTCCTCCAGCCTGGGCCAGGGATTCCTTTGCCGGAATATCTGTACCAGATTTTCCATATCCGCTGACGCATCATAAAGAAAAACAGCATCCAGAAAAACCGCCAGCGTCGGCCAGTACGCATCTGGCTGCATCACTTTTTTCTTCAAATAGGCAGCCATGGAAGAGGTCTGCCCCTCTCTCAGCTTTTGCACCAGCTTCTGCCTGAACGGAATACGTTCCCTGGCAGAATACATTTCTCCATAAGGGGATAAACACACGGAAAGCCGCTCTTTCCTGCTTCCCCGCTTTTCCCGGCGGCTGCAGGCATACAGGTACAGCTCATGATAAGAAGGAAATATGGGGCTTGCGTCAAATGTTCCCCCTTTCACAGTTACAGACAAAGACAGCAGACCGCAATAAATCCTCACCCGCAGATAATCTGCGGGCAGGCATTCTCTGGGCTGCAGAATCAGCAGGACAGCGCCTTCTTCCATGGTTGACAGCTGATGAAAATCCTCCTCAAATATAGCGGAGCAGATATTCACATATGCAGCCACCTCCTCCGGCGGCATGTCCGCATTCTGCCAGCGAATCATACAAATCTGCAGCTCGCCGTCCTCCGGCCAGCCATAAACGCTGCACAGCGCATTTTCCGGAGCATGATCGGAAAGTATATCACGAATCAAATACGTATTCACATAAGAAAAGGCCGAAA
>JAHZHG010000038.1:0-10268 GCA_019420425.1 Clostridiales bacterium | reverse complement strand
CTGATGCTGCCGCTCCTCCTCCCTCAGCTTTTTCATACACCGGTCAATAGACCCCTTCAGCTGCTCCCGCTTAAGCGGCTTAAGCAGATAATCAACCACGCCGAGAGACATCGCTTCCCGGATATACGGTGAGCAGTCATGGGCAGTCGTGATTAAGATTTTTCCTGCAAACTGATGCTCGCTTAAGGTCCGAATCAGCTCAAGCCCGGAGAGGCCGGGAATATTCAGATCGACCAGCAGAATATCCGGGCACTCATACTGGCAGATCGAAAGGGCGTGAATGCCGTCCTGCGCGGTAAAAATCTCCAGCTTGCCCGGGTACATCGTATCGATCTCATACTGCAAAGCAGTCAGCTCAAAAAACTCGTCCTCAACAATCAGAATCCGATCGTTCATGCGCATTCGCCTCCTACTCCATCTCCCCGGCTGTCAAAACCTCCGCATCAATATACAGCCGTTTCCCATATTCCGTCCCCTCCCGGGTCAGCAGCCGCGCCATTTCTTCCACTGCCATCTCTCCCATAAGCGTATTGTCCTGGATAACCAGCGCCTCTATCGTCTTATTCTGTACAAACTGCAGCGCCTCTTCCGTCTCGCCGAATCCCAGCAGATGTACCTGCCCCGCCATGTCCAGGCCGGCAATCGTCCGGGCCGCATACACCGTCTGCTTCGGGCCAAAGCCCAGCATCCATACTGGCTCTGAAAGGACTTGCAGATATTGCTGAATCGTTTGCATGACGTCCACAGAGCCGCCCGAAATAATCAGCGTATCTATCTGATCCGCCAGGCCGTTCGCCTCCAGAATCCCGGTGACTGCCTCCATCCGGTCTATCAGGTTCTGCGTCAGCGCTTCCCCATAGGAGAGAAATATGATCTTCTCCCCATGATAATGCTCAACTACATATTCAGCCAGGCTGCCCTCCGCCGCTGAGTTGTCAATGCCAATAAACACATCCGAATAGTCTGCTAATACATCGGTATCAACGGTAATGATCTTTGTCCCATTTTCCCCCATGGCTTCGATCACATCAAACATCTCCTGCCCCGGGGAATTTGGCGGATAAAAAATCAGTCCGTCCACCTGGGTCAGCGCCACCATATTCAACGCATCCAGCACAGACTCCTCTCCCGCATTATCCTCCAGCGGATACTCAGAGACAAGTATATTCTGTTTTTCTGCGGTATTCCAGACTGCCTCCCAGACCTTTCCCCAGAACAGGTTATCCTGCGGCCCCAGAATAACTGCAATACGCTGCCCTGCGTTCTCTATATCGGAATATCCTTCCCCATTCCGCACAAAAAAATAAACTACATAAGCGCAAAGCACGAATAAAATAATAAAATATTTTCCATCAAAAAGCTTTTTCCGCATAGCAGGATCTCCTGTCGCTCTTTCCCTTGTAAGCCCACTATAGCAAATTTACTATTTGAAGTCAACGCGGCCTGTTTCCATGCACAATGCTGAATTTTTTATCTTTTTCCTTTCTTCTTGAATAAAAATGGAATGAAAGCCAAAATGTATTTTTCTTCTGTTTAAAACCGAAAAATTTCGGATTCCCCTATTTATTGACTCCGTTTTTCCGAACGTGCTATAGTAAAATAGCCATGGCGGACAGAACCAGAAATCAAATGAGAATGTTATATGGAGGCAATGATGAATATAAGAAAAAATTTAACGGTATTCCTTCCGGCAGCTGCAATCGCTATCTGTGCAGCCATTACCCCTGTTACCCCCATTTGCGCTTCTGAGGCCGCACAGCAGGTCGAAGAGGCTCAGCTTGTAGACGCCAGCATTGTCACAGAGGTACTGTACTGGGGCGAAACCGTGACCGCACTACGACTGGAATACTCAGAAGAAATTGACTGCTCTTCCGTAATGTACTCAGCTTCTAATCCGTCCGTTATTCCGTACCAGCTGCTTACGGACCGGGATATTGTCAGCATTTATGTAAATAATTCCGGGGAAAAGGATGAACATGAGGTATATGGAAAATACGTATTTATCAACCTGGGAATTGAAAATGAAGATCCCATGAGCTACTACGATCAGGTTACCTTTAATACGGCGGCTCTTACCCGAGAAAAAATTAATACCTTCTATATCAATGCAGCCGATCTGACCACCCGCTCCGGAAAGGTTATTAAAGGCGGCATGATTCAGGCGAAAAATGAGATCTGCCTGGGCGTAGACGATTTTACCACCTTTACCTACACGGATGAAACCGGCAACATGCTGAACTATCACCTGTATATCCCGGAAGGCTATGAAAAAGCCAGTGCAGACCTGGCCGATCTTCCGCTGGTGGTACATTTCCCGTCCAACGATTACTTATATGAAGATTGGAACGGCCTGTACAGAGGCGCGCTGTTCACCCATCCGGACTGCACGATCTGGGCCAGCGACGAGGTTCAGAAAGAAACCCCCTGCTTTGTCGTTACCATGGGAAGCCCGGTGGAAAAGGCTGACTGGAAGCTGGATTATGAAGAAAGCTGGCTGCAGCAGTCCTATATGACCGTAGTGAACGACCTGCTGGAAACCTACAACATCGACAGCTCCCGCGTATACGGCATCTGCCTTGCCGCAGGCGCTCTGGATATGTGGAATGCAACGATTGCCAACCCGGATTTATTCGCGGCAGAAATCGTAACCTCCTGCGATCTGACCGTATTTGAAGAATCCCAGCGTCAGGAAAAGATGGCCGCTGTCCTGGATGCAGCGCCGACCTGGATTCTGAACGGATACTACGATCAGTCCGGCAATGTATTTTTAGGAGAAAATGACGGAATCGACAAGGCTCTGCGTATGATGGATCAGCTGGAGCCGCTGAACGAGGCAGGCTATAATGTATTCATCGGCTACGCCGAAGACGGCAGCCTTCTGTGGGATGGTACTCTGCGCGGAGAGGCGGCAGAGCAGATGGCAGAAGATTTCCTGGCACTTGCCGAGGCAAACGGAAGCGAAAGCTATCTCACCATGTATATGCCGGGAACCATCGAATACGCTATGCACTGGACATGGAATGCAACTTACTCAAACGCTGCTGTCCGCGGCTGGCTGTTCGACCATGTAAATGAATAATCAAAGCATATGCCTCCGGCACGACCCCCGGAGGCATATAATGGGGCTATCGTATGACAGCCCCAAATCTGATTTTATTTAATGATTAGTTAGAAGCTAAGGTAAGCAGCTCTGCATCATCAAGGATCTGGCATGTACTCTCAACATCCCAACGCATTGCGTAAGGTTCATCCGGAGTAAACGGCTCCCATTTCAGCTCGTCAGTGCTGGGATCTCCGGTATAAGCGAAGTTCACCAGTGCGCTTGCCATACGATCCTGCAGATCCAGCGCATCCTGATTGTCCGGTCCGCCGGAAGCGATCCGTACGATCGGGATCTCGATATTGTGCAGCCAGTACATAATATCGATGCAGTGGAATGCGGTGGTACCGCCGTTAACCGGGGTCTCGTAGGTCATCATGTAGTTGAATACCGGAGCAGTGCCGCTCTCGGCCTTTTTGGTTGCGATTTCCTTCACGCCTTCTCTGTAGGAAACGCCTCTCGGAGCGAAGTAGTAAGCATCTGCAACCTTTTTGTCCGGATACAGAGCAGAAAATGCATCTGCAACAGCCTGTGCATTATCGCCATACTGCTCGGTCAGCTTCTCCTGCACTTCCTCGTCGGTCCACTCGTTCTTGTTGTGATCTGCCCAGCCAATGCCAGTGCTCATGTTTCCGCCGCTCTCCGTCAGCACGGAGCCAACAATCAGGGGAACATCGGATGACCACTCCAGGAACTCATCGGCAAGTCTGCCCTCATTCTCAACCGGAACCCAGGCAAGGCCTAACTCACTCAGCGCTGCTTCTGCCGCATCGTCCAGCTCCTTGTACGGAATCGTCTTGATCTCGTCAATGTTGGATTCATCCAGACCAAGGATTTCCAGTGTTCTGTCCGTAACTTCCTTCGCCTGATCCTTCGACATCGGGGTCAGATAAGAAGAGCTTTCGCAGACAACCTTGTCAACCAGTTCTTCACAGTCTTCATAGCGAAGCATGGACTGTACTTTTCTTCCGCCACCGGACTGTCCCATGATCGTTACATTCTCAGGATCTCCGCCGAAGGCTTCAATGTTCTCATGCACCCATTTCAGGGCCTGAATCAGATCCTCATCACCCAGGTTGCAGGCATCTGCATAATCTCCGCCGTAGGAGGACAGATCCAGATAGCCAAGCACATTCAGACGATGATTCAGGGATACAAATACAACGTCTCCATATTCTGCAATGTTCTTTCCGTCATGGGCAACGCCCTCAATGGAGGAACCATTTTTATATCCGCCGCCATGCATATAAACGATAACCGGCTGTTTCGCATCCTTGTCAATATTCGACGACCAGATATTCAGCACCTGGCAGTCCTCATTCTGAATCCAGTAGCGATGGGGCCATACAAGCTCATCCGAGCCAACCGTGGTCTGATCCGGAATCGGGCAGATCGGTCCAAATGCCTGTGCCGCGCGAACGCCTTCCCAGGGCTGCGGATCCTCCGGAAGGGCAAATCTTTCCGGAACATACGCATAGGGAACACCCAAAAATGCGTAAACATCACCGTCCATAATACCACGCAGCTGTCCCTGCTGCACCTCCGTTACCGGCGGGTTCATCACATCTGCTGCAAAAGCAGGAATTGCCGTCATCGCAGAAACCGCCATAACCACTGACATTGAAACTGCTGCTAACCGTTTCATTTTTTTCATAAAGGAATACCTCCTATCCTCACAAGATAATCAAAAATTTTCCCTTTTACACGTTCAACAATAAGTCATGCATAACTTTGTTTCCATTATACACGATAAAGTTATCCGTATATAGTGCAAAGTTTTGCATTATTATTGTAAAATTTTGCGGTTTAACTGCCATTTTTTGTTATCTCATGGGATTTATCGGTCCTGCTTGCTGTATACCCGCTGCATACATGCATGAATATCGTCCGAACGCTGAAGCTCCTGAAAAAAATAAATACAAAACTCCCTAAATGCCGTTATATTGGAATTGCCGGTATCTCTCCATCGCAGAATTATATATCGCTTGTCCGCATGAATCGGTATATCCGGCATAACAAGGCTCGGGTGGGCGGAATAGTTCCAGGTTTTTGCCGGAACAATCGCTACGCCAAATCCGATTTCCAGAAAGGAATAGATTGTCTCGCTGCTCAAAAAATCCGTGCTGATCTGCGGATGAAAGCCTGCACCCTTACAGGCTGTCTCCGTGACCGTCCTCTGCACACTGTTGCTCAGGACAAAAAATGTCTCGTTCTTAAAATCCGCAAGCTGCGGCTTTTCCGGATAGGATTCAAGCAGCTGCCGGGAGATCAGCAGGCCGGAGTCTTCTTCAAGAAGGACTGTCGTCCCGTTTTGTTCCTCTGGCTTCAGGGTGATATCCAGGTAAAAATCCACATCGGTATTTGCTTGTTTTTCACTCAGGCCCCGGATTACCTGTACATCAATATGGGGATACTGCTCTTTAAACGCTTTGAGCAAAAACGGCAAAATCGATATGGCTCCCCGCATCACCAGGGTAATCGTTGTCCGCTCATCGCTCTCCAGCTCCTGTATCTCACGGTTTGCCTGATTAAGCGCCTCCAAAATCTCATTGGTGTATTTCAGAAAAATTCTTCCTTTTTCATTGAGCAGGATATTCTTCCCTACCCGGTCAAAAAATTTCACCCCAACTTCATTCTCCAGATGATGAATCACCCGGCTGAGCGCCGGCTGCGTTATCATCAGCTCCTCCGCCGCCCGGGTCATATTCTGCAGCTCAGCGACCTTTTTGAAATAAAAAAGATGATTAAGGTCCATATGCACGCCACCCTCTTTTTATTAAACCTCCATGCGCCGCATTGCAGCGCTCTGCTTTACCTGAAAGTTCCACTGGCGCATTGGGCATCCCTGAACGAATGCCGCCTAATCGGCGGCGGACTTTCATCGTAAAAGCTATCATACAGCAGCGTGCCTCCTTTTGCAAGCTTACATCATTTTTGCAAGGAACTCCCTGGCACGCTGAGATTTTGGATTGGTAAAAAACTCCTGCGGCGTAGCATCCTCTACCACATTTCCCCCGTCCAGAAATAAAATCCTGTCCGATACTTCACGGGCAAAGCTCATTTCATGAGTCACCAGGATCATGGTAATCCCTGTATCCGCCAGATCCTTGATTACATCCAGAACCTCCTTAATCATCTCCGGGTCCAGCGCAGACGTGGGTTCATCGAACAGAATGACCTCCGGCTCCATGGCCAGCGTCCTGGCAATCGCCACCCGCTGCTTCTGCCCGCCGGACAGCTTTCCCGGATAAGTATACGCCTTATCCCACAGGCCTACCCGTTCCAGAAGCTCTCTGGCCTTCTTCTCTGCTTCTTCCTTTTTTACCTTTTTCTCGTGGACCGGAGAAAAGGTCAGATTTTTCATTACCGTCATATGGGGAAACAGGTTGAAGTGCTGGAATACCATTCCCACACGCTGCCGCAGTTTTTTCAGCTGCTTCTGATTTTCTGTGGTCAGCTCTCCGTCAATATAGATTTCCCCGCCGTTCGCCTCCTCCAGATGATTAATGCAGCGCAGCAGAGTAGACTTTCCTGAGCCTGACGGTCCCAGAATACAGACGACCTCTCCGTCTCTGAACTCCAGATTAATTCCATCCAGTACATGGACATCGCCAAAATTCTTATACAGCTCCTTAATTTGTATCACTCTTGCGCACCTTCCTTTCCAGCAGCTTAGATACCTGTGTCAGCGCCATAACGACAATATAATAAATCAGTGCTACCAGTAAATACGGCTCAAATGCATGGAATGTAGCGGCTACGGTCTTCTGTGAGGCTCTCATCAGATCCATTACGCCGATTGTCGAAACCAGCGAGGAACCCTTCAGCAGGGAAATACATTCATTGACCAGCGCGGGAAGCGTGATTTTCAGCGCCTGCGGCAGAATGATAAACAGCATTGTACGGATATAGCCGATTCCCAGTGCCTTTGATGCTTCGAACTGGCCCTTATCAATGCCCAATATCCCGCCCTTTAGCGTCTCGGAAATATATGCCGCAGAATTGAGGCCAAAGCAAATCACGGCTGCATTCAGCTCCGGAATGGAGTACCCAAAGAGCTGGGGCGTTGCGTAGTAGATGATAAACAGCTGTACCAGCTGGGGCGTCCCGCGAAAGACGGAGGTATAAAATGTGGCAAACCACCGTAAGGGCGCCAGAAATTTGCTTTTTGAAACCTTTATCAATGCCAGGATAAACCCCAGGGCAAAGCCTACGACCATGGAAAGCAGGGTAAACTGCAGGGTAATCCAAAGTCCGCTTCTAAATAATGGCAGATAGCCGGTCAGTATGGAAAAGTCAAGCTTCATACAAAAACCTCTTTTCTAAGCATCATCCCCTCCCGCCGCCGCAGAGAGGGGATGATGCTTTTTTGTTATTCACTGAGATAGTCTTCTCCGCACCACTTTGCGATCAGCTCATCCATCCAGCCGCTTTCCTTAAGGCTGGCAATTGCGTCGTCAAAATAGGACAGCAGCTCCGTTTCCCCCTCCGGCACAAGCACGCAATATCCGTTTATCTCATATTGTTCTCCCACCTCTGCAGGCAAAATATTTCTGACCAGCTTCATTTCTGGGTTGTCGTCGATAAATGTCTGGGCCTGATTTGCGTCAAAAATACAGGCGTCCACTGTTTTGTTGGTCAGCTCCTGGAAGGCGAGCGCCGTGGAATCCAGAGCCTTCACGTCTATCCCTGCATCTGATGCAATCGTCTCATATACGGTTCCAAAGGACACGCCCACGGTCTTTCCCTCCAGAGACTCCAGATCCGGATACTCGTTATCCTCATAGCTGAGTATCGCGATTCTTGGCATGAAGTACGGAGCAGACGCATCCACCACCTTGTCTCTCTCTTCATTAATGGAAATGCCGGAGATGATTACGTCGCAGCGCCCGCTGCTGATTGCGCCGATCAGGCCGCTGAACTCCATATCGCTGAACTCATAGGTAAAGCCCAGCTCCTCCGAAAGCTTTTCGATAAAATCAATATCCAGTCCGGCAAGTACCTCGTTGCCGTCCGCATCGGAGCCGTCCACGTACTCAAAGGGAGCAAAGGTAGCGTTAATGCCAAATACCAGATGTTCTCCCTCCAGCGGTTTCTCTTCCGCCGCCGCTGCAAATGTGCCGCTCCCGGCGATCACCATTGCCATACTCAGTAAACCTGCACATATTTTTCTCTTCATCATCATATCCTCCTCTTTTTCTTCATTTCTATATCTCAATCATACCAGAGCCCCATATCCTCCGCCTGGAGGGCGGATTGGGATAGGTTTTTCTGCTGTGACTAAGCCTCTGCCGGTAAAGCGCTTCTGCCGCTGTGACAATCGCATATGCCGGGTCCACTGCCGGTATGCCCACCGCCGCGGAGATCTCCGGCCCCATACCGGCAAAGGAAAGGCAGCCCAGCAGCACCACATCGGCGCCGTCCTGATCCCTGCATTGCCCGGCTATGTTTATCAGGCGTTCCCTCAGCTCTGCCGTTTCTCCTCCCGCCGGGTCACCATCCACACTCCTGACGGATTGCAGCCGGGTAATATCAATCCCGCATTCCCGGGCAAATTCCCGTTTTTCCTGAATCCGGGAGGCTGTTGTTGTAATAAAGGACCAGCTTTTTCCCAGCAGCATAGCAGTGGCATACATGGCGCAGCCTGCGCCGATCACGGGAATATCCACGACCTCCCTGCACGCTTCCACCGCCGGGTCGCTGGTACAGTAAACACTGATCGCATCGTAACCATCTCTTTCCGCCTGAATCGCCTTTTGGATAATTTCCGGCGAAGCAAGGGCAATGTCTGTGCGGGAATCAATGCATATGTCTGTATGCTCCAGACATTCCATGACAATTTCCGTATCTGCAGCCGCCGCCTGCTTCATCCGTGCCACGCGGACACCGATTTCTTCCCTGGTCAGGCCGTACCCCGTATGGATGACAAACAGCTTCATGGCTATTCCCTCTCTATCCCGTTCTGCTTCAGCATGTATTCCGCCACCTGGGCATTGGTGGCAAACCATGCGCCGTTTTCCTTCATATACTGAATCAGCCGCCGCAAATGGCAGATATTATGGGGCCTGCCGATAAACTGGGGATGCATGACAAAATTAATCATCCGGTTTTCTTCTGCCAGCGCATCAAATTCCTCTTTCCAGACGGCGGCCATCTCTTCCCCGCTGCGCAGATTGAAATGTACCGGCTCGCATTCGGTATACATGTCATAGGCCGTATCATCCAGAATGGAATCCTTGGGCAGCTCCACCAGGGGAACCGGTTTTCCGTCAACCTCATGAATAAACGGGCCGTCGGAATCCCTCCAGTTGGAACTGTAAATCTCCCCTCGATCCAGCCACAGCTGCAAACTGTAGGGGTATACGTTCCCGCTGGGCGCCCGGTTGCCCACCGGCCGGCTTCCGGTAATTTCTTCGATGATGGCTTCCGCCTTTTCCATCTGTTCGTTTTCCTTTTCCCCGTCCGTAAATACCTCGTGCAGATAGCCGTGGTATCCGATTTCATGTCCCAGCCGGGTGATTTCCCGGATTACGTCCGGATATTTCTCCGCATTCCACGCGGGAGTAAAAAATGTGGCCGGTACGCCCTCCTCCTCTAGCATCCGCAGGATCCTCGGTATCGCCTGGAGGGTGGAATATCTTCCCCGGGAAAAATTGGTGATATGCTCCTTTCCTCTGCTCATCCAGAGGGTTTCTCCGTCAATATCAAAGGCCAGCATTATGGCAATTCGTTTGCCGTCAGGCCACTTTACACATTTAAAATCCATATGCTCACCCCCTGCTATTTGCCGTCACATAATCGGCAACCTCTTCGCATGTGGCAATCCACGCGCCGCATTCCTTCATATAAGCAATAAACCTGCCCAGCATGGCCGCCCGGCCCGCCCGGCCGGTCATCTGCGGATGGAGCTTCAGAACCATGATCTTGTCTTCCTCCTTCAGCAGCTCATTAAAATAGTCCTTCCATATATTGGATACATACTCAGCCGTATAGTTGCTCTTATTTACAGGCGAACTGTAGGTAAAGTAAAAATAAGTCGTGTCATCCAGGGTATGTTCCGTGGGCAGCTCCACCAGCGGGCTATCCCCCTCCGTGCCCGGATAAATATACGCCCAATCCCGGTCCTTCATCACCGAGCTGTACTTGTAGCCCCTGCTGTGGATCAGCT
>JAHZHG010000379.1:2715-2945 GCA_019420425.1 Clostridiales bacterium | reverse complement strand
GAAAATGGAAAAAATACTGGAACAGGTACAGAGCAGAGAAAAGCCGGCCAGGCTCTTTCTGCACAGCTGCTGTGCGCCGTGCAGCAGCTATGTACTGGAATATTTAAGCGGCTATTTTGCGATTACCCTGTTTTATTATAATCCGAATATATACCCGGAGGAGGAATACCGGTTCCGGGTGAGCGAGCTGAGACGGCTGACAGAGGAAATGGAGCTTACCCTGCCGGTGA
>JAHZHG010000379.1:0-2705 GCA_019420425.1 Clostridiales bacterium | reverse complement strand
ACCGTCGCAGAGGGAGCCTACGAGCCGGAGCGGTTTTTTGCGGCAGTAAAGGGGTTAGAGCATATTCCTGAGGGCGGCGAGCGCTGCTTCGCGTGCTATCGCCTGCGGCTGGAAGAGGCGGCGCGGATGGCTGCGGAAGCGGGAGCAGACTATTTTACCACAACGCTGACCATCAGCCCGATGAAAAATGCGGAAAAGCTGAATGAAATCGGAGCTGAGATGGGACAGAAATATGGAGTAGAATGGCTGCCGTCAGATTTTAAGAAAAAGGACGGATACAAGCGGAGCATAGAGCTGTCGGGAGAATTTGCGCTGTACCGGCAGAACTACTGCGGGTGCGTGTTCTCCAGAGCGGAGGCAGAGAAGAGGAACGCGTAGACGGGCGCTCTCTTCGCCGCAAAAATGCATATTTATTCAACATTTTATATTGTCTTAAGAAAGGATTTATGATAGACTGATAAACCAGAACGATAGTTGAATTCAGAAAAGAGGTATTACATATGGCACAATTATGGGGCGGACGCTTTACTAAGGAAACCGATCAGCTGGTTTACCGGTTTAATGCGTCCATTACATTTGATCAGAAGCTTTGCCGCCAGGACATCGAAGGCAGCGTTGCCCATGTCAAAATGCTGGCGAAGCAGGGGATCCTGACCGACGCGGAGCGCGACCAGATCATTGAGGGCCTGAACGGTATCCTGGCCGATGTGGAGAACGGCGCCTTGGCGATTACGGAGGAGTACGAGGACATCCACAGCTTTGTGGAGGCTGTCCTGATTGACCGTATCGGCGAACCGGGAAAGAAGATGCATACCGGCCGGAGCAGAAATGACCAGGTGGCTCTGGACATGCGGCTGTTTACCCGGGAAGAGCTGATTGCCGTAGACGGAGAGCTGAAAGAACTGATGACCGCCCTGCTCCGGCTGATGGAGGAGCATACCGCCACCGTCATGCCTGGCTTTACCCATCTGCAAAAGGCACAGCCGGTTACCTTTGCCCATCATGTCGGCGCATATTTTGAAATGTTCAAGCGGGACAGAAGCCGCTTATATGATATATATCAGCGAATGAACTACTGCCCGCTGGGCGCAGGCGCCCTGGCCGGCACCACCTATCCTCTGGACAGAGCATATACGGCCGAGCTTCTCGGCTTTGCCGGGCCGACGCTGAACAGCATGGACTCCGTGTCCGATCGGGATTATCTGATCGAGTTCCTTTCCGCGCTGTCCGTCATCATGATGCACCTGAGCCGCTTCTGCGAAGAGATTATCATTTGGAACAGCAACGAGTATCGGTTTGTGGAGCTGGACGATGCATACAGCACCGGCAGCAGCATTATGCCCCAGAAGAAAAACCCGGATATTGCCGAGCTGATCCGCGGAAAGACCGGACGGGTGTACGGCGCACTGATGTCTCTGCTGACCACAATGAAGGGAACCCCCCTGGCTTATAACAAGGATATGCAGGAGGACAAGGAACTGACCTTTGACGCCTTTGATACGGCCAAGGGCTGCATCGCTCTGTTCACCGGCATGATTTCCACCATGCGCGTACGCAGGGAGGTCATGGAAGCCTCAGCCAAAAACGGCTTTACGAACGCGACAGATGTGGCCGACTATCTTGTAGGCAAGGGTGTGCCCTTCAGGGACGCCCACGGCATTGTGGGCCGTCTGGTACTGACCTGCCTGGAGAAGGATATTGCTCTGGACGACCTGCCTCTCGAGGAATACAAAAAGGAAAGCGACGTTTTTGCTGAAGATCTGTATGAGGCGATCAGCATGAAAACCTGCGTGGAAAAGCGGAACACACTGGGAGCTCCCGGCGAGGAGGCCATGAAAGCCGTCATTGCCATCGAAAAAGAATATCTGGAAAAAGAAGAAAAAACGCTTGATTTTTTGCGGTAAATCATGTAGTATTGTTCAGGAAAGACAGATGTGCGCCACATAAAAACACGACGCGGCTTTGTACGGGCCGCACGGGCAGCAGGATCTGGAATACAGGCAGGACGACAGAACAAAATGCCGCCGGGCCAAGCTTATACAGTGAGGAGAATGAAAAGATGGATCAGAAGTTACGCGTAGGTATTTTGGGAGCAACGGGCATGGTTGGCCAGCGGTTTATCGCTCTGCTGGAGAATCATCCCTGGTTTGAGGTGGTTACTCTGGCAGCCAGTGCACGCAGCGCAGGAAAGACATACGAAGAGGCTGTAGGCGGCCGCTGGAAGATGGACACCCCGATGCCTGAGGCCGTAAAGTAGCTGGTAGTAATGAACGTAGCCGACGTAGAGGCGGTAGCCGCTACCGTTGATTTTGTATTTTCCGCTGTGGACATGACCAAGGAAGAGATCAAGGCCATCGAAGAAGCGTACGCCAAGACCGAGACCCCGGTTGTCTCCAACAACAGCGCGCACCGGTGGACCCCGGACGTCCCGATGGTTGTTCCGGAGATCAACCCGGAGCATTTTGCCGTAATCGAGTTCCAGAAGAAGCGCCTGGGCACCGCCAGAGGCTTTGTCGCAGTTAAGCCGAACTGCTCCATTCAGAGCTACGCTCCCGTGCTGAAGGCGTGGGAGGAGTTTGAGCCGTACGAGGTAGTGGCCACGACCTATCAGGCAATCTCCGGAGCAGGCAAGACCTTTAAGGACTGGCCGGAGATGGTAGAGAACATCATCCCGTACATCGGTGGCGAAGAAGAAAAGAGCGAGA
>JAHZHG010000378.1 GCA_019420425.1 Clostridiales bacterium | reverse complement strand
CGGCAGCGTATGCCCTGCAAGACGATAGGTGAATTTGGGGCTTTTTGTGAGCATACCATAGGCATCCCTGAATTGAGCCGCGGCAAGCGCGCACGTAAGGAAAAGCTGCAGGCCCGGGAGTATGTTTGAACGAAGTGAGTTTACGGACGGGCCTGCTTATCAGCGGCGGAGCAAAAAGCCCCAAATTCGCCGTGTCTTGCAGGGCATACGCTGCCGCTTGGGGCGTCCGGGTATCCAATATGTACACCCTCATCAAAAAGGAGAAGCTTATGATTATTTATTCCGATGTCGTAAAACGCTACGGCCCCCTGACCGCGGTGGATCACCTGAATCTGGAGATTCAGAAGGGGGAAATTTTTGGCCTGCTTGGCCCGAACGGTGCGGGAAAGACGACGGTTATGCGGATGACCACTACGCTGACCCCGCCGACCTCCGGGCGTATTCTGGTAGACGGCGAGCCGATTCACCGGAATGCGGTAGCCGTAAAGCAGCGTCTGGGAATTGTCCCCCAGGCCAATAATCTGGAAAATGACCTGAACGCATGGCAGAATCTGGAATACCACGGTATGCTCTACGGCATGGAGAAAAAGTACCGGAGGCGCAGAATCCAGGAGCTGCTGGAGTTTGTGGGACTGACTGAGCGGCAGAAGGATATTGCCCGGTTTTATTCCGGCGGAATGAAGCGGAAGATGATGCTGGCCAAAGCCCTGATGCATGAGCCGGAGATTATCCTTCTGGACGAGCCTACCGTGGGCCTGGACGCCGCAGTACGGCGAAAGATGTGGGATCTGCTGAAGCAGCTGAAGGATCAGGGCTTGACCATTTTTCTCACCACCCACTATCTGGAGGAAGCTCAGACCCTCTGCTCGCGGGTGGGGCTGATCGATAAAGGAAAGCTGGTAAAAACGTCAACGCCGGAGCAGATGATTCGGGAACTGGGCAGCTTTGTCCTGGAATACTATCGGAACGGGGAGACCCGCCAGGAATTTTATCCGGACAGAGAGGCCGCGCTGCGGGCGGGGAATGCCCTTGCCGAGGCGTACCAGGTGCGGGAGGCGAATCTGGAGGATGTATTTATCCGGCTGACGAATAAGGAGCTGGGCGCAGAGGAGGCGGAAGGATGAGGTTTTGGGCAGTTTTATGGAAGGAATGGATTGTATTCAGACGAAAGTTTTTCAGCACTACGCTGGGGATGATGGTCGGGCCTCTCCTGTATCTGATCGCCTTTGGCTGGGGGCTGGGAGATGCGGTGCAGATGAATGGCGTCAGCTACATTGCCTTTGTGATTCCCGGTATTGTGGCTATGAACTCCATGACCAACAGCTACAGTCCGATTGCCAATGACATCAATATTTCCCGGACGTACGGGCAGACCTTTGAGTCCACGATGACAGCGCCGATTAATATGGGCGTATATACGATTGCCAGAATTACGGCGGGAGCCATCAGGGGAATATACAGCGCGGCGCTGATTTTGCTGCTTTCTCTGCTGTTTCAGTCTGATCTGCGGATTGACTGGTATTTTCTGCTGATGCTGGCCCTCAATTGTCTGGTGTTTTCTTCCATTGGCTTTATCGCAGGAATTTTGATTAATTCCCATGCGGATATGACCAAGGTGACCAACTTTGTCATCACCCCCATGTCCTTTTTGTGCGGGACCTTTTTCTCCCTGGACAGATTTCCGGCCATTCTGCAGCCGGTTATCCGCTTACTCCCATTGAGCCAGGCGGTCAGGGGAATGCGTGAGGGCGTACATGCTGAAGGGGCTGCGGTACGGCCGTTGATTTTGCTGGTATATCTATGTGTATTGGTTTTGGCCGCTGTGCGTCTGTGCAGAAGGGCAGAGTAGGAGGACGGAATGAAGGCTGTTTTTTTGATCCAGGGTAACGGGCCGGTCAGATTTTTACGCCAGGCCTATGCGCAGCTGGAGGAGAGATACCGGGAAAAGCTGGAGATTACCATTGCGGACACGAATGATTTGGATGGACAGGAAGCGCCGGAAAGCTTTATCCAATATTTTGGGAAAACGGATTTCTTTTATCTGGATATTCACGGCGGGCTGCCGTATTTCAAACGGTTTGACCAGTTCTGGAAAGAGATCAAGGGGAAAATACCGGCCTTTGTGCGTACCGGGATTGACGATGAAAATACCTGTATGCGCAGGGAAGGGGGAGTCTCCCCGCTGGTATACGACCAGATCATGGCTTATCTTCACGCGGGCGGCGTGGAAAATATGAGAGGAATCCTGCTGCTTTTGCTGCGGGAATTCGGAGACTGTCCGGGCATAGCGGCGCCGCCGGTATATGTGCCGGCCTGGGACGGGATATACGGACTGCCGGAGGGGATGAGCGAGGAGGAATACCTTGACCGCCTAGCGGCAGAAGAGGAAAAACCGGTGATAGGCATCCTGGTGCATTATCACCATATCCTGCAGGAGGATACAGAGCATATTGACGCGCTCATGGCGGCGGCAAACGCATACGGGGCCATTCCCCTGGCTGTCTATACCAACATGATGCCGTCGGAGAATGGCTACGGCGGGTTAAAAGAGGCCATACGGCATTATCTGAAAAGGGGCGGAGAATCCCTCATTGATGCGCTGATTGTGACTACGGGGCATTCCCTGACCGCTCTGGCCGCGCCGGGAGACGGCCGGGAATACAGTATGGACAGCGTATTTGCGGAGCTGGATGTACCGGTGTTTCAGGCCATGACTACATATTTTACCAGGGAACAATGGGAAAAGTCTCCGGCGGGAATAGACGCCATGCTGTTGTGCTGCTGTGTGTACCAGCCGGAGTTTGACGGGCAGATCATTACCGTCCCGGTGGCCTGTACAGAGCAGGTGATGACGGAATACGGGGTAAAGAGCAGGACAGTCCCCCTTGCGGACCGGGTGGAAAAGACTGTGCGGCTGGCCATTAACTGGGGAAGGCTGCGCAAAATCCCTGAG
>JAHZHG010000377.1:1736-2969 GCA_019420425.1 Clostridiales bacterium | reverse complement strand
TGATTATTGACAAAGGTCATTTCTTTATATTCATCCTTAAACATGGCCAGCCTTGCCGCCCGCTTTACCGCCAGCGAATGGACGGTCAGACTGTCCGGACCCAGCGCTTTAATTTTTGCCAGCGTTCTTGCCACGTCTGCCTTTTCCTCGCCGGGCAGGCCGACGATCAGATCCATGTTGATGTTGTCAAAGCCCAGCTCCCTGGCTGTGTAAAAAATCCGCACCACATCCTCCACCGTATGCCTGCGCCCGATCAGGTCGAGGGTTTTCTGATTCATGGTCTGGGGATTGATGGAAATCCGCGTTACCGGATGGCGGCGCAGCACAGAAAGCTTTTCCGGGGTAATGCTGTCCGGACGCCCCGCCTCCACAGTATACTCCTGTACGGCTGAAAGGTCAAACCGCCGCTCCACATGACTCAGCAGCCGCTCCAGCTGCTCCGGCTCCAGTGTAGTGGGCGTCCCTCCGCCGATGTATACAGCGCACAGCGTCTTCTCCCTGAAGCATTCCGCCATCGCATCCATCTCTTTGCACAGGGCGTCCAGATAGGCGTCCACCTTGTCCCTCCACAACGCCAGCGGGCTGGAGCTAAAGGAGCAGTACAGACAGATACTGGGACAAAAGGGGATGCCGATATACAGGCTGTATCCGTTTTCATAGGGGATCGTCTCCAGAATCGTTTTTTCCCTTTGTGCGATATCCAGCGCCAGCTCTATCTTTGCGTCGCTGACCTCGTAGGTTTCCCGCATATAGCAGCGGATTTTTTCCTTTTCCCAGCCCTCTTCCAACAGACGCATGGGAATTTTGGTGGGACGGATTCCGGTCAGATTTCCCCAGGGCAGCCTGATGCCGGTATGTCTGGAGAGCATATCGTAGAGCTGACGCTTCAGCGCATTTTTGGCTTCCTTCCGGTCATGCTCAAGATCAGCCGGTATGCAGGCCTCCTCTGATGCAGCGCCTTCAGACAGACTCACCGCAATCTGCCGCTTTCCATACAAAATCCGGCAGACCTGTGTCACCGGCTCATTTGTCTGCAGCCCCTTTCGCGTTGGATTATGCGGCATTTCCCGGCGTCTGTGCTGCTCTGTCTCCTCCTCTGCCATGCCCTCATACTGGAACCGCACCTCTGTCCCGGGGTAGAATGCCCGGATCAGAGAGTGTACATCATATTCAAATTCCGACTGATTCAGCTTTACGAGAATCATGAAATCTGCTCCTTTTGTCTCTTGCTTA
>JAHZHG010000377.1:1072-1726 GCA_019420425.1 Clostridiales bacterium | reverse complement strand
ATCCGTCTCCTCCCCGTGTCCGGAAAGCACCTGCGTATTTTCCGGCAGGATCATCAGCTTCTCCCGGATAGCCCTCACCAGCGCAGACATACTGCCCGTAGGAAAATCCGTCCGCCCTACGGAAAGGGAAAACAGGGTATCTCCCGAAAACAGCAGCTCCTCATCGGAAAGATAATAGCAGCCGCTGCCCTTCGTATGCCCGGGGGTATGGATAAATCGGATCGTACGCCCTGCCAGCGCAAGCTCCTGGCCGTCCAAAAGCAGCCTGTCTGCTTCTACGCTTAGCGGGCAGCCGAACATCCGGGAGAGATTCAGCTCCCGGCTTTCCAGCACATCCTTTTCCTCCGCGGAAGCGTATACCGGTATCCGGTAATGGGTTCTCAGCGCAGATACCGCGCCGATATGATCAAAATGGCCCTGGGTCAGCAAAATCGCCCGGGGAAGCATTCCCAGGCCGTCTGCCCTGCGCCGGATGTCTCCTGCACAGTCCGCAGGATCCACAAAAAATCCTTCTTTTGTCTCTTCATCAAATACCAGGTACGTATTCGTCCCCACCGGTCCGAGTACCATGGTTTCCACGCGAAGCCTGCCCATCCTAACCGCTCCTTTTTCGTTCATCAGCCTGGCGTACGGTCAATGTCCAGTACGCTGTCC
>JAHZHG010000377.1:0-1062 GCA_019420425.1 Clostridiales bacterium | reverse complement strand
CTGTCCACCTGCCTGATCTTGTCGATCAGATAATTCAGCACATCCTTGCCGGGCACCTCAAAGGACATGGAAATCGTCACGGTTCCCTGCTTGCTGGTGCGGGAATTTACCGATAGCACGTCGATCTTGCGCTCGGTGAAAATCTTGGTAATGTCCACCAGCAGGCCAATCCGGTTGTTGCCGAAAATCTTGATCTCCGCCAGGTACAGCTCTGATCCCGCATTCGGCGCCTGCTGCCACTCCGCATCGATCAGGCGGACGCGCTCCTCCTCCGGCAGGCTGATCACATTGATGCAGTCCGTCCGGTGAATAGACACTCCCCTGCCTCTGGTGACAAAGCCCACGATCTCGTCCCCGGGAACCGGAGAGCAGCACTTGGAGAAACGCACTGCCACATCGTCGATGCCCTTTACGATGATTCCGCCCTTTGTCTTGGCGATCCTCACCTTTTCCTTGGCCCCCTGCACAGCCTCAATAATCTGCTGGTCGGTAACCTCTTTCTTGTGGTCATGCTCGTAGCATTCCAGCAGCTTGTTAACAATCTGCCCCTCCTTGAGGCCGCCGTGTCCCACCGCCGCCAGCACGGAATCCCAGTCGGCAAATCCGTACTTGCGCATGACCTTTTCCATATAAGGGGCTTTGAGCAGGTCGGAGAGCGTGATGTTCCTCATCTTGCAGTAGTTGGACATCAGCTCTTTTCCCTTAACGATATTGTCTTCCTTCAGCTCCTGCTTGAACCACTGATTAATTTTGTTTTTCGCCTGCGTGCTCTTTACGATCTTTAGCCAGTCCCGGCTGGGGCCCTTGGAATTCTGAGAGGTAATGATCTCAATGCGGTCCCCGTTCTGGATCACATAATCGATGGTTACCAGCTTTCCGTTCACCCGCGCGCCGATCATCCGATTGCCCACCGCACTGTGGATGCTGTAGGCAAAATCAATCGGCGTAGAGCCATTGGGAAGATTCTTTACATCGCCTGCGGGGGTAAAGCAGTATACGCTCTCTGCGAACAGATCCAGATCGCTCTTTAACAGGCTCATAAACTCCCGGTTATCGGACATG
>JAHZHG010000376.1 GCA_019420425.1 Clostridiales bacterium | reverse complement strand
CCGTTTTTCATCCGCGTAATCTGTTTAGGCACCTCGGTTTTGCAGATGTCCATACACTTCGGGCACCTGGGATGGAACGGGCATCCGGACGGTGGATTCACGGGGCTGGGCACATCGCCCTGCAGCGGAATCCGCTTTCTTCTCTGGTTAATATCCGCAATCGGAATCGCGCTGATCAGCGCCTGGGTGTAGGGATGGAGCGTGTTGGCAAACAGCTCCTCCGTATCCGCCACCTCCACGATGTGGCCCAGATACATCACCACAATCCGGTCGCTGATGTACTCAACCACGGAAAGGTCATGGGTAATAAACATATAGGTCAGGTTGTACTCTTCCTTCAGCTTTTTCAGCAGCTGCAGAACCTGCGCCTGAATCGATACGTCCAGTGCGGATACGGCCTCGTCGCATACAATAAATTCCGGAGATACGGAAAGCGCACGGGCGATGCCGATTCGTTGACGCTGGCCGCCCGAAAATTCGTTCGGGTACCGTTCCATATACTCCTCCGGCAGATTTACGGTCTTTAGCAGCTCGGCAATCTTCTTTTTGCGCTCCGCCTTGCTCTTCATGCCAAACCGGATCAGCGGCTCCTGCATCGAACCAAAGATGGTAAAGGACGGGTTCAGGGAGGAATACGGATCCTGGAATACAATCTGCATCCGGCTTCTGGCCTCATCCAGCTCCTTTTTCTTCATGGAGATCAGTTCCTTTTCTCCCTCGGGAAACTGATAGAATACCTTTCCGTCATACGGCTTGATCAGCTGAAGAATACTCTTACCCAGGGTAGTCTTTCCGCAGCCGCTCTCGCCTACCACGCCCAGAATTTCTCCCCTGTATACGTCCAGATCCACATTGTCTACGGCCTTCACATATCCGACGGTTCTTTTGAATATGCCTTTTTTTACGGGATACCAGGTTTTTAATCCTCTGACTTTAATCAGGATATCATCAGCCATTCGTCTTTCCCTCCTTTTCCATCAGATGGTGATAGCACCGGCACATGTGGCCTTCTTCGATCATCCGCTCCGGCGGCATGGCCTTTTCGCATTCCTCCGTGGTATACGCACACCGGGGAGCAAACTGACATCCCTTCGGCCGGTTGTACGGGTCAGGCGTGGAGCCCTTGATCGGCTCCAGCTGCTGGGACTTTCCTCTGCCCAATACGGGGATGGAATCCAGCAGAGCCTTGGTGTAGGGATGGGACGGACGGGTCAGCACAGACCTGGCGTCTCCGCTCTCTACAATATTTCCCATATACATCACGGCCACATCGTCAGCCAGCTCGGCAACCACGCCCATGTCATGGGTGATCAGCAGGATTGCCGTGTCGTTGTGATTTTTCAGATCCAGCATCAGCTCAAAGATCTGGGCCTGAATCGTCACGTCCAGTGCAGTCGTCGGCTCGTCCGCGATCAGTACCTTCGGCCGGCAGCTCATGGCCATGGCAATCATGGCTCTCTGGCACATACCGCCGGAGAACTGATGGGGGTATTCCTTTACCCGCTGCTCCGGCAGCGGAATGCCCATTTCCTTTAACAGCTGGATCGACTTCTGCGTAGCCTCCTTTTTATTGGCCGCGCCGTCATGATACAGCAGGGCTTCATTAATCTGATCGCCTACCGTAAACACCGGATTCAGCGCAGTCATGGGATCCTGGAAGATCATGGCCATGCCTGCCCCGCGCAGCCGGCGCATCTCCTTGCCTTTGCGGTTCAGCTTGTCAATGCGGATATCCTGTCCATTATAATAGAAGTTAATGCTGCCTTTTTCTACCCGGGACAAATCGGGGAGCAGGCCCATAATCGAGTTGGCAGTCACCGATTTTCCACAGCCGCTCTCGCCGACAATGCACATGATTTTTCCCTTTTTCAGTTCAAACGAAACGCCCCGCAGCACCCGGTTACAGCGGTTATTGTTATAAAAATTCACATGAAGGTCATCCACCTTCACCACAACATCTTGATTTTTCTCCATGCCATCACCTCTTAGCCGATCTGAGACGGATCGGTCGCATCCCGAAGGCCGTCACCAATAAAGTTGATGCTGATTACAAAAAGCGTTACGACTATACCTGTAGGCAGCCAGATCCACCATGCTTCCTTCAGAATCGTCAGATCCTGGGCCACGTTCAGGATATTGCCCCAGGTCGCCACCTCCAGCGGAACACCCAGTCCCAGGAAGCTGAGCGATGCCTCCTGCAGGATGAACATGGCAGTGGAAAGCGTAATGTTTACAAAGAGCGGGCCGATCGCATTCGGCAGCATATGGACAAAGGCAATTCGCATACTGCCTATTCCGAAAGCCTTCAGGGCCTGTACATACTCCTGCTCACGAAGGGAGAGCATCTGGGATCGTGCCATACGGTACATCGAAGGCCAGCCCGTCAGGGAGAAGATAAAAATCAGGTTCCAGAGGCTCTGACCGGTGATCGTTACCAGGATCAGTACCAGAATCATCTGGGGGAATGCCATCAAAACCTCAGATATCTTCATGATTACCCCGTCAAACCAGCCGCCCTTGTAGCCTGCAATCGTTCCCAGGGATACGCCGATAATCGTGGCAATCAGAGCGCTTCCCAGGCCCACGCCGATGGATACCCGTCCGCCGTAGAGAATCCTGGCCCAGATATCGCGGCCAATCTTGTCTGTTCCCAAAATATGCTCCGCAGACGGCGGCTGCAGAATACTCCTTAAATCCACCTTAGTGGAACTGTACGAGGTGAACAGCGGAGCAAAGCAGCACATGAACAGAATGACAACAAAGATAATCATACCGGCGATGGACAGCTTATTGGCAAACATCTTTCTCAGCGCGCGGTTTTTGATTCCTTTTTTGACCTTGCCAGACTCTTCCTGTGCAAGAATCTTATCCATTTTTCGATCTAATGAACTCATCCGGCACCTCCCTAGCTCAGCTTAATCCGCGGGTCTAATGCAGCCGTGACAATATCCACGATAATACTGGACACCAGAACC
>JAHZHG010000375.1 GCA_019420425.1 Clostridiales bacterium | reverse complement strand
TTCCAAGTGGCTGGGGCAGGACATGGATCTGGTCATCTATGACGAACCGACAAAGGGAATCGATATTGCGGCGAAGGAGGATATCTTCCGTACCGTGGAGGAATTTTCCCGCCAGGGAACAGGAGTCATCTTTATTTCCTCCGATCTGGAGGAGGTGCTGCGGGTAGCGGACCGGATCCTGGTTATCCGGGACGGCGAGGTGGCAGGCGAGCTGGAAAATAAAGATATTACCGTTCAGGACATTATGAACCGGATATTTAATGTATAGGGGGCAAAGAGTATGGGACAGAAGCGGAAAAAAATCAATTTCAGAGAGTATGGAGTGGTGATTGGCTTTATCGTTCTCTGCGTGGCGATTACCATTGCTACCCCGGCGTTTGCCAGCCACAAAAATATTTTGAATCTGCTGAGACAGTCGTCAATTATCGGTATCATTGCATCAGGTATGACCTTTGTGATTATTTCCGGAAATTTTGATATTTCCGTAGGCGCGGTGGCGGCATTCTCCGGGGCAGTGATTATGAAGCTGGCCACTTCGGGAGTAAATATTTTCGTCAGTATTCTGGCCGCGCTGCTGGTATGCGGAGTGATCGGACTGGTGAACGGGGTTTTCGTGGCGATTATCAATATTCCGTCACTGATTACCACTATGGCAATGGTGAGCGTGGTAAAGGGAAGTATGCTGCTGCTGACGGGAGGCTATCCGATTACAGAAAATTTTGCCGTGCTGGATGTGATCGGCAATGGATATGTGCTGGGCATACCGATTCCGGTAATTATCTTTGCTGTTGTGGTTTTGATTTCCTATATTGTGCTGACGAAAACACGGTTTGGCCGGTATATCTATTCGGTGGGCGGCAATCAGGAAGCGGCCAGGCTGAACGGAATCAATGTGGAGGCGTATAAGATCAAGGTATTTGTAATCAACGCGGTGCTGGCGGGACTGGCCGGTATGGTTCTGGTGGGACGTATGGGCACGGCAAGTCCGTCGGCGGGCGACGGTTACGATATGGATGCCATCGCTTCCGTCGTTATCGGCGGAACGTCCGTGGCAGGCGGTTCGGGATCGGTATTAAAAACGGTGATCGGCGTATTGCTGATGAGCGTAATCAATAATAGCTTTAACCTGCTGGGTGTGGATATGTATTTCCAGTATATTATAAAGGGCCTCATTATTCTGGGGGCAGTTGGTTTTGATTCTTATAGCAAGAGAACTCTTGCTTAAAGAGAATAAAAAATAAAACGTAAAAGGAGAGAACACAATGAAAAAGAACGGAAAAAAACTGGCAGCGCTGGGGCTGGCTGCAGCAATGACTGCATCCATGTTTGGAACAATGACATCATTTGCCGAGGAGCAGGAGTCATACAAGATTGCAGTATTGCTTCCCGGACCCACCGGATATTTTGTAGCGACAAAGGAAGGCGTTGACGCTGCGGCCGAGGAGTACGGGGTTGAGATCGAGTATGCAGATGCGCAGTGGGATGCGAGCAAGCAGCTGGCCCAGGCAGAGGACTTTATGGTAAAGGGCGTTGATTTGATTGCCCTGTGCTGTGTGGATTCCGCATCCGCAGAGAAAATTGTAAAATCCGCAGGTGAGTCTGACATTCCGGTACTGGCTTTCTGCAACGCCATCGGCGACAAGGAAACCGGAGAGTATGAGGGACTGGTATCCTACGTAGGTCAGAACGAGGTAAATACCGGAGCAGTTACCGGAAAAATCGCTAAGGATCTCTTAGGTGAGGAAGGCGGAAAGGCAATCCTGATCGAGGGCGTACCGGGAACCACTCCGCAGATCAACCGGAAGAAGGGCCTGGAGGCGGAGATCGCAGATGCCAACATCGAAATTATCTACAACCAGACCTCTAACTGGGAAAAGGAGCAGGCGCTGAAGATCGTTGAGGATATGATCCAGAAGGATACGGAATTTGATATTGTTATCTGCCAGGACGACAACTCCGCAACCGGAGCCGGACAGGCGCTGGAAGAGGCCGGACTGAAGGACAGCATAAAGGTAGTTGGACTGGGCGGCAGCAAGGACGGCCTGCAGGCAATCAAAGACGGCCTGATCGATGGAACCACCTATATGTCCGCAGTAGAAGAAGGCAGACTGGCAATCGAAACAGGCGTAAAATTCCTGAATGGGGAAGAGGTAAGCCCGGTTACGGAGATCAAGCAGGTTGAAGTGACAAAGGATAATGTAGACGAGTTCAAGGGTGAATGGTAAAATCATCCGGGGGAATCCTTTTGGATTCCCCCGATTTTTGCTTTACTTTCCAAGGGCTTCTTTTAATGCCTTAGCCAGCTGATCGGGACATGAGGTGGGCTTGTAGCCGCAGCGGATGCCCTCCAGCTTTGCAATGGCGTCCTCTGCTTTCATGCCTTCTACAAGGCGGGCAACACCCTGCGTATTGCCGCTGCAGCCGCCGATAAACTCAACATGGGAAATGACGTCGCCGTCCAGTTCGAATTGAATTGCCTGGGCGCAGACACCTTTTGTTCGGTATACCATAGTGATTACCTCCTGTATAATCGGTATAATAAGTATAATAAATAGAAACTAAAACGATTATAGCAGAGTTTCCAGGGATTGCAAAGCTGAAAAATCCATCGTGAACGCATCCTGCCTGGATAGCCGGAAATCCACGGTGTAAAAGGTATACCCTTTCGGGCATTTCATAATACATGCTCCTTTGGAGCGGGCGCTACATGATATGGTATAGGTTTTTACACATATTGGATTTTCGGACGCCGCTATGGAGGAGGTTGTCCATCCGTCGCTGATGGCAACGCTCCGGCGAACTAGCCGCTAACTCCAACTAAGCCGCTCAGGAAAGCCTTCGCGCCTAAGTTTCCGTAAGCGTCGGATTTCACCTGCGCTAAACCCGCCCCTGAAGGCTCCTCCTGGACAACCTCCTCCATAGCGGCTGTGCGTCGAAGCCGTAAGGATGAGTGAGAAAGTTTACTAACTTTTCGGCAG
>JAHZHG010000374.1 GCA_019420425.1 Clostridiales bacterium | reverse complement strand
TCTCAGGAAGAGATCTTCCAGATCGCCAGAAGCAAACAGTATTATGTTCCGGCAGCCAGGGCAACAGCTGAAGAAATCCAGCATGTGCGTTCTATTCTGAGCCAGGGCTGATGCTGCGGAAAATGGTAATCAGATAGCAGGCGGTCACGGTCAGCTGGCTGGCCAGCAGTCCCCACAGATATCCGTTTATCCCGACCTGTGGGATTAAGAGCCAGATAAAGGCCAGGCGGATGAGCAGGCCAAGGCAGTTCTGCCAAAAAACGGAAAAGGTTTTTCCCAGGCCGTGGAGGATGCTTCCCAGTGTATTATTCACGCAGATAAACGGACAGAGGAAGGCCAGGGTCCGGGTAAAGGTCCCTGCCAGCGTATTGTGGAACAAAAGCTGCCCCAGAAGCGGGCTGCCCAGAAAAAGAAGGCCGGTACAGCATATACCGAGAAGCAGGCTGGCAAACAGTGTGCGGTTGACTGTATCGGCTATCTTTTTGTCATTTTTCAATGCCTGGGCCTCAGAAACCGAGGGGAGCAGCATAGTGGCGAAGGAGCCGGTGATGGCGGTGGGAAACATGACCAGCGGCATGGCCATTCCGGTCAGCACACCGTATACCGTCAGCGCACCCGACTGCGCCATTCCATAGGTACGCAGACAGAGGGGGATCATGGATGCCTCGGCACTTTGCAGAAGCATAAGTACTGTGCGGTTCAGCGTAACGGGCGTACTGTAACGAAGCAGTTCTCCCGTTTCCGACAGAAACGTTTTCCATTTTAGCGGGAATGCCCAGGTAAAGCGTATGATGCTGGTAAAGCAGAAGGCAGAAGAGACAATCTCGGATACCAGCAGGGCGATGACCGCGGGAAGAGGAGGGATTTTCCAACCGTTGGACATATAAATGCGGATACATATCCAGGTGGAGAGAAAACGGGCCAGCTGTTCCAAAAGCTGGGAAAAGGCGGGGATACCCGTCTGTTTTTTTCCGTAGTAGTAACCGCTGATGGCATGGTGCAGGGCAGAGAAAGGAAAGGCCCAGGCCAGAAGGCGCAGAAGCGTTTCACACCGCGGTTCGCCCAGCCAGTATACGGCAATCCAGGGGGAAAAGTGATGAATGAGCAGGGAAAGGACAGCAGCAGCCGAGCAGGAGAGCAGGATTCCGCACAGCAGGACCGCCCGGGCCTGGGTATCCTCTCCGGCAGCAGACTTCCTGGCCGTGCTGCGGGAAACAGCGGTTTGTATCCCTGCGCCGTACAGGGAGGCGCACAGGGAAAATACGGGAAAAATCAGCTGATATATTCCAATGCCCTCTGCACCGATCAGATGAGACAGGAATATTCTATAAAAAAAGCCGATAATCCGTCCGGCAATTCCGGCAGCAGTCAGGATCAGTGCGCCTTTAATCAGGGGATGGGAGTTTGACATCGCTGCGCTCCTGGAGTTTTTCTATAATTTATGAGCAGGATGGCCTTGACAGAACAGGGAAATTGGTGCTATATTGTTAACTGAAATCCGAGTAAAATACTAGGAATTTGTAAATGGAGGAATCATGAAGTTATCCACGAAAGGCAGATATGGGCTGCGGGCGTTGATTGACCTGGCGATGCACAGCGAGACGGAAGCCGTATCCATCAGCAGTGTGGCTCAGCGTCAGAACATCTCAGAAAGCTATCTGGAGCAGCTGGTAGCAAAGCTGAAAAAGGCCGGCCTTGTGAAGAGCATCCGGGGAGCCCAGGGCGGGTATAAGCTTGCCCGGCCGGCGGATACGATTTCTGTCGGCGATATCCTGCGGGCGCTGGAGGGAAATCTGGACGCGGTGGAGTGTCCCGGACTTACCGGGGCAGGCTGCGAGGAAGGAGATCTCTGCGTGACCAAATATGTGTGGAAACGGATTAATGAGAGCATCACCCGGACGGTTGATGAGATGATGCTGGATCAGCTGGTAGAGGAGAGCAAGCGCGCCAACAGCGTGAGAAAGCAGAATTATCATAAATGTCAGAGCTGAGCAGGAAGAAAGGAAGCAGAGAATGGAAAAATTAATTTATCTGGACAATGCGGCGACAACGAAGGTTTCCCAGAGCGTAGTTGACGCCATGCTGCCGTTTTATACGGAATATTATGGAAACGCATCCACGGTTTACAGCCTGGGGGCAAAGAGTAAGGAAGCGATCACAGAAAGCCGGGAGCGTATAGCGGCTGCACTGGGAGCCAGCGCCAATGAAATCTATTTTACCGCCGGCGGTTCCGAGTCAGACAACTGGGCGCTGAAGGCGACAGCCGAGGCGTATGCAAACAAAGGAAAACACATCATTACCACCAAAATTGAGCATCATGCCATTTTGCATACGTGCGAATACCTGGAAAGCCAGGGATTTTCTGTGACATACCTGGACGTGGATGAGATGGGCGTAGTAAAGCTGGATCAGCTGAAGCGGGCCATCCGTCCGGACACGATCCTCATCAGTGTAATGTTTGCCAACAACGAGATCGGTACGATTGAGCCGATTCGTGAGATTGGAGAAATTGCAAAGGAGCATGGGATTTTGTTCCACACAGATGCGGTACAGGCATTCGGCCAGGTGCCGATCAATGTGGATGAGCTGCATATTGATATGCTCAGTTCCAGCGGACACAAGCTGCACGGCCCCAAGGGCATCGGTTTTTTATACATCCGCAAGGGCGTGAAAATCCGGTCCTTTGTTCACGGCGGTGCGCAGGAGCGCAAGCGCCGCGCAGGTACAGAAAATGTGCCGGGCATCGTCGGCTATGGCCAGGCGGTAAAGGAAGCTGTGGAGACGATGGCAGAGCGGACGAAAAAAGAAGCTGAGCTGCGGGATTACCTGATTAACCGGGTGCTGACCGAGGTGCCATACAGCAGGCTGAACGGCCATCCGACGGATCGCCTTCCGAACAACGCTAACTTCTGCTTCCAGTTTGTGGAGGGAGAATCTCTGCTGATTATGCTGGATATGAAGGGAATCTGCGGGTCAAGCGGATCCGCC
>JAHZHG010000373.1 GCA_019420425.1 Clostridiales bacterium | reverse complement strand
CTAAAACTGCCTTCAGTCCCTCCTTGAAGTTCCGGGTAATTCCCACGTCAGAAACTGTGCCCTCATCAAACTTCAGCAGCGGCTTGATCCCCAGCGTGTCTGCGGCAAGAGCCTTTATGGCCCCGACGCGGCCTCCCTTCCGGGCATATTTCAGTGTCTCCAGCACAAAATACACACCGATGTCCCGCTTTATTTCATTCAGGCGGTGGATAATCTCCCCCGCTGTCAGCCCCTCTCTGGCCATATGAGCGGCCTGCTCTACCATAATCCCCATGCCATGGGAGCACTGCTCCGTATCATAAACCACGACCGGAACCGGATACTCCCGCTCCTTTAGCAGCTTTTGTGCCGCCACAGCCGCAGCATACGTCCCGGACATCCTGGAGGTGATACTGAGAAAAAGAATTTCATCGTATTCCCCCAAAGAGGAGAAGCCCTCCGCAAAATCTCCCACACTGGGATGAGAGCTGGTCGGCAGACGGCTGGATTTTTCCATCCGGTGATAAAATTCATCACTGGTAATGTCAATCCTGTTCCGATAGCTCTTCTCCCCAAACATCACCAGATCCGGTATGACCATGACGCCCAGCTGTTCTGCCAGCTCAAGGGGCATATCGCATCCGGTATGGGTCACAATTTTTACTCTCAGCTTGTCCATATGTACTCCTCTACAGCCGAACCGGCACACCGCGCCCCGCCAGATACCGCTTCACCTGCTGAATTTCCAGCTCCTTATAATGGAACAGGGAGGCGGCCAGGGCCGCATCCGCCTTTCCTTCCGTAAGGGCATCATAAAAATGCTCCATCGTCCCTGCGCCGCCGGAGGCAATCACCGGTATAGAAACATTTTCCGCAATCGTCCGGGTCAGCTCGAGATCGTATCCCGCCTTTGTGCCGTCGCAATCCATGCTGGTCAGCAAGATTTCGCCTGCGCCCAGCCGGTCCGCCTTCATGGCCCATTCTACAGCGTCAATGCCCATATCCACGCGGCCGCCGTTTTTGTATACATTCCAGCCGCCGTCCGGACGCCGCTTTGCATCGATGGCTACCACCACGCACTGACTGCCAAATTTGTCCGCCGCCTCACTGATCAGCTCCGGCCGCATCAGTGCAGCGGAATTTACGGAGATCTTATCCGCCCCCTCCCGCAGAAGCGCCCGGAAATCCTCCACTGTGCGGATACCGCCGCCCACGGTAAATGGGATGAACACCTTTTCCGCTACCTGACGCACCATGTCCACAACTGTACTCCTGGCATCGGAGGATGCGGTAATATCCAGAAAAACCAGCTCGTCCGCTCCCGCACGGTCATACGCAGCGCCGACCTCCACCGGGTCTCCTGCATCCTGCAGATTCACGAAATTTATGCCTTTCACCACCCGGCCATTATTCACATCCAGACAGGGGATAATTCGTTTCGTAAACATCAGTCAGTCCTCCTTTTCTTTCAGCGATTTTCATCCAGGAAAATAAAGTTTTTCAGTATCTGCATTCCCACGTCCCCGCTCTTCTCCGGATGGAACTGGCAGGCAAAGATATTCCCCTGCTCCACCGACGCGTGGATCCGGGTGCTGTATGTGGTGGATGCCCGCACAATCGCCGGATCGGCTGCCTTTAGATAATAGGAATGGACAAAATAGACGTAAGGTTCCTCTCCCAGGCCCCGGAACAGACGGCCATCGTTTTCCAGTTCAAGGGAATTCCAGCCCATATGGGGGATCTTCAGTCCCTCCTGATCCGGTATGCGCAAAATCTCGCCCTTTAAGATCCCCAGCCCCTGTACGCCCGGGCTTTCCTCACTCCGCTCAAACAGCAGCTGAAGCCCCAGACAGATGCCGAGAAAGGGTTTTCCGGATTCTGCCGCCTGGCGGATAACCGGAACCAGCCCGTACTCCTCCAGCCTGGCCATCGCCTCGCCGAAGGCTCCTACCCCGGGCAGAATCACCTTATCTGCCTGGTTCAGAATCATATCCGCATCTCTGGTGATCACCGGCTGCTCGCCCAGGCGAACCAGGGCTTTGGCAACACTGTTTAAATTTCCTGCATCATAATCAATGATTGCGATCATTCTTCTGTCCCTTCCTTCCCGTCAAGTAAAAGCCGGATCGGGTGCTCTGCAATCGAAATCGCCTTCCCGGATAATTCCTTTGTAATCTGCGGCAGCATAGAATGCACCCGTACCAGGGATGCCTTTTGATTAAAATAGACAATCTTTTCAAAGGCCCAGCGGATTACCTCCGGATGCGCAAACCCCACGCCCAGCTCCAGTACACACAGCTTTTTATTTAGCGTAGCTGAAAGCCAGCGGGTGTATGCCTGCCACTGCTCCAGATATCCTTTCTCCAGGTAGGGCCTGTTTTCCAGAATATTCAGCCTGCCCTCCTGATTACAAACCGGGCAGAGGGGACGCTCCAGCTCTCTGTGCTCCAGCGCGCCGCGATACAGCTCATCAACGGTCTCTCCCGCCTCCCAGGTATGCTGATCGCACTGCAGCCGGCCCATGCTGCCGCAGGGCGAAACAATCAAAAAGGGATGGAAGCCTGAGCGGTAGATCAGGTCATCCGGATTCATCGTCACGATAAAATACGGTTTCCTTCCCACAATTTTCTTTAGCTCACGATAGGCCTGCAGGCTTTCGCAGTCATCGGGAAGCTGCCGGAGATAACCCGCCTTTATCATTTCCCTTCTCCAGTCATCCGCCGCATAGCCCTCGAACAGCGCTTCCGGAACCTCTATCCGAAATTCCTCCCCCAGGCCAATCAATACCATATCCGCCTCTTCCACCTGGCGGATCAATAACTCGCGATTACTCATATCCTTGCTCCTCAGCCGTAAACGGCATGATTTATACTTTCGCACTATAATACTTTACTATCATACCTTGAACAGAAGCTATAGTCAATAAAAGAATTGCCGGACGTACTTTCCTGTAAAACAAAAAAATGCCTGCGGCATCTCAACTCCCCTACCCCTCAATCTTGAGGGGTAA
>JAHZHG010000372.1 GCA_019420425.1 Clostridiales bacterium | reverse complement strand
TCAAATGTATGGTCTTTTCTCCCACCTGAATCTCTGGATTTTCCATCCGGCTTAAGTCGTGCACCTTCTCCAGGCTGTCCCCGCTGCCCAGCTTTATTGCGCGCACGCCTACCGCCGACTTTTTCTTCATCGGTATCTCGTCCACGGCCAGGCGCAGCATCCAGCCTGCCTTGCTCTGGAGGACAAAGCTCTCCCCATCCTTTGCCGCAAACACGCCAACCAGGCGGTCGCCGTCATTCAGCTTTGTGGCGGCTATCGTCCGTTTAGCAACGTCAAATTCGCTCCCGGCTACGGCCTTGATCATTCCTCCCTCGGTGACAAACATCAGTTTTTCCTGATTTACCGCAGAAAGAGCCATCACGGCAACCAGGCTTTCCTCTGCGCTGCTGTAATTGCAGAGATTGTCCACCGGCGTCCCCTTGTCCCGGAACCTACCGTAGGGGATATCCATGACCTTCAGCAGATGCTGCCGGCCGCTGTCGGTAAACAGGCAGATTTTGTCCGTATTCATGCAGGAAACTACGTAACGGTTTTCCCCGTCGGCGGCATCCTTGTTCCGCTCATAAACCGACGTATCTACGCTGCGGATGTATCCGAAGCGGTCCATCAGCACGACCACCGGCTGTTCTTCTACCTTTTCCTCCTCCAGAACAATTGCCTCCGCCTGCTCGATGGAGGTTTTTCTCGGCGTGGCAAAGGACTTTTTAAACCCTTCCAGTTCCTTTAGGATGACCTTGGCCATAGAGGGGTAATTGTTCAGAATGTCCGTATACCGCTCTATGTTTTTCAGCGTCGTCTCATGCTCTGCCATGAGCGCCTCGACCTCCAGGCCGATGAGCTTGTACAGACGCATCTCCAGGATAGCCGTTGCCTGCGCCTCGGTAAACCTAAGCTTTGCGGCCTGCCGCCTGGATTTTTCTGTCTTGAATTTGATTCCCTCAGTGGCGCCGTTTATCAGGCAGTCTTTCGCCTGCTTCTGATTTTTGCTGCCCCGCAGGATCTCGATGATCAGGTCGATGACGTCGCACGCCTTAATCAGGCCCTCCTGGATCTCCTTTTTCTGCTGTTCCTTTGCCAGAAGCGTCTGATATTTCCGCGTGGCCAGTTCAAACTGGAAATCGATGTGATGCTCCAATATAGCCCGCAGCCCCAGCGTCTCCGGCCTGCCGTCGGCCACAGCCAGCATGTTTACCCCAAAGGTATCCTCCAGCCGTGTCTTCTTATATAATAGCTGGATCAGATGCTCCGTGTCTGCCCCTCTTTTCAGCTCCAGGACAATCCGGATGCCTTCCTTGGAGGACTGGTTGGAGATATCTACGATTTCCGGCGCCTTTCTCGTCTCAATCAGCGATGCCACATCGTTTAAAAACTTACCGATGTTTGCGCCCACCATCGGATAAGGAATTTCGGTAATGACGATGCTTTCCCTGCCGCCTTTTCCCTTTTCCACGGTCACCCGGCCCCGGATTTTGATTTTCCCCATTCCGGTGCGGTAGATTTCCGGCAGCTCTTCTTTGTTCACCACAATTCCGCCGGTGGGAAAATCCGGGCCTTTGATGTAGCCCATCAGCTCCTCTGTCGTCAGGGCTGGATTTTTGATCATCGCCTGTACGGCTTCGATTACCTCTCCCAGATTGTGCGGTGGAATGCTCGTCACCATACCTACGGCGATTCCGTCCGCCCCGTTTACCAGCAGGTTGGGAATCCTGGCGGGAAGCACTGTCGGTTCCTTTTCCGTTTCATCAAAGTTCGGGGTAAAATCCACAATATCCTTATCCAGGTCAGCCAGGAATGCTTCCTGCGTGACCCGCTGCAGTCTCGCCTCCGTGTAACGCATGGCCGCAGCGCCGTCTCCTTCAATTGAGCCGAAATTTCCGTGCCCGTCCACCAGCGGGATTCCCTTTTTAAACTCCTGGGCCATGACCACAAGGGCTTCATAAATTGAGCTGTCGCCGTGGGGGTGGTATTTACCCATGGTATCTCCCACGATACGCGCACACTTTCGGTAGGGCCGGTCGTAGCGTATGCCCAGCTCATACATATCGTACAGGGTCCGTCTCTGCACCGGCTTTAGCCCGTCCCGCACGTCCGGCAGAGCGCGGGAAACGATTACGCTCATGGCGTAGTCGATATAGGACTTCTGCATAATATCGGAATATTCTGTTCTGATTATTTGTCCATCCATCAAAATTCTCCTTTATCCGGCGCAGGCGTCAGACATCCAGCAGCGCATCCTGGGCATGCTCATAGATAAACGCCTTTCGCGGCGGCACCTCGTTGCCCATCAGCATCTCCGTCACATCGGAGGCAATCCGGGCATCCTCGATCTCTACCCGCTTCATCATCCGGGTTTCCGGGTTCAGCGTAGTCTCCCACAGCTGCTCTGCGTCCATCTCGCCAAGGCCTTTATAGCGCTGCAGGGTAAAGCTGCCCTTATGGGTTCTGCGGTATTTTTCCAGCGCCTTGTCGTCATAGAGATACTGCTCTTCTCCCCGCTGTGGCATGGCCTTATACAGCGGCGGCATGGCGATGTATACGTGCCCCTCATAGATCAGATCCGGCATAAACCGATAAAACAGCGTCAGCAGCAGGGTGCAGATATGTGCGCCGTCCACATCCGCATCGGCCATGATGATGATTTTGTCGTAACGCAGCTTGGTAATGTCAAAATCGTTGCCGTAGCCCTCGGAAAAGCCGCAGCCAAAGGCGTTGATCATCGTCTTGATCTCCGCGTTGGCCAGCACCTTGTCAATGCTCGCCTTTTCCACATTCAGGATCTTTCCCCGGATGGGCAGGATGGCCTGGTAGTTTCTGTCCCTGGCCGTCTTTGCCGAACCGCCGGCGGAATCTCCCTCGACAATAAAAATCTCACACTTTGACGGATCCCGGCTCTCGCAGTTGGCCAGCTTGCCATTGCTGTCAAAGGAATATTTCTGTTTGGTGAGGAGGTTGGTTTTGGCACGCTCCTCAGTCCTTCGGATCTTTGCCGCC
>JAHZHG010000371.1 GCA_019420425.1 Clostridiales bacterium | reverse complement strand
CCGCGATGGTCCCCTGCCGGATGGGGCCGGGAAAATTTATCGTCTGCGTGGCGGAAGAGCCGCATATGCCGGGAGTGGCGGCAGACCCCGATAACCGCCGGCTGAAAAAATGCGTAATTAAGGTAGCGGCAAACGAATGACGCAGGAATAAAATACAACTGGGATTGGCAGGTGAGATTTGGTGAGCAGCACGGACTTTATCTTAACGATTCAGGCGAATTATAATCAGTTTACGAAGGCAGAAAAGAAAGTGGCGGATTATGTCATAAAAAACCGGAAGCAGGTACTGTACATGTCCATCACTGATCTTGCCGATGCCTGTGAGGTGGGAGATACCAGCGTCTACCGGTTCTGCCGTACCATGGGGCTTCAGGGATACCAGGAGTTTAAAATGAAGATGTCCCTGAGCCTGGCGGATGCCTCGGGAAACGGAAGGACGTTTGGCAGAAGGCAGAATCTGGACGACAGCTTCGGAAAGCTGGCAGAGACCGTTATGGAGGTCAATATCCGGGCGATCCGGGAGACGTATATGCTGTTGGACCGGGACAATTTTGACCGCACGATTGAGATGATGGAGCACGCAAGGCGTATTTACTTTTTCGGCGTCGGCGACAGCCTGCTGACGGCGTAGGAAGCGCGGAATAAGTTCCTGCGGATAACCAGCAAGGTGGTGTGCATAACCGATCCGCATATGCAGGCAATGGCCGCTTCACTGGCTACTGCCGAGGATCTGGTGGTCCTGATTTCCTATTCCGGCGCAACAAAGGATAATATCCAGGTGGCAAAAAACGCCAGGCAGACCGGGGCGCGGATCGTCTGTATTTCCCATTTTCAGAAATCTCCGCTGACTGCCTATGCAGACGCGATTCTGCTATGCGGTACGGATGAAGGCCCGTTAGACGGAGGCTCGATGGCGGCGAAAATGAGCCAGCTGTATCTGATTGATCTGCTGTATCAGGAATACTATGCGCGCAGCGAGGATCTCTGTGGAAGAAACAACGAGCTGACCTCGGCGGCAGTGCTGGAAAAGCTGTATTAGCCCGCAGGAAAACAACAAAATGTATTGGCTGAAATTCAGTAGAAAATCCTCGATTTTGGTGATCGGGGATTTTTTGTATCCGTGCGTACTACGCGCAGCGGAAGATGCCGCTGGTACGGCCGCACGCCGGCGCCGGAATGTGCCGTCGGCACATTCATTTTGTCCAAGAAGCCTTTCAGTTTACCACAATAAAGAGAAAAACAGTTGAAATCTGTAAAAAAATACATTATAGTAATGGGTAAGGCTAAAATTGCGATAAAAAAAAGACAATCCGGCTGAATTTTTCGGGCCGGATACAAGGAGAGGATGGAAGAGATGGGTTTTAACATAGCAGTGATTGCCGGAGGCGGCATCGGTCCGGAGATCGTTCGGGAGGCGAGAAAGGTTCTGGACAGAGCAGGCGAGAAGTTTGGATTCTCCCTGGAGTATACGGATCTGCTGATGGGCGGGGCCTCCATAGATGTGTACGGAGTGCCGCTGACGGACGAGACAGTGGAATTAGCCAAAAAGAGCGATGCAGTACTGATGGGTTCCATTGGCGGAGATGCCAAGACATCCCCGTGGTATAAGCTGGAGCCGTCCAGGCGGCCGGAGGCAGGGCTGCTGAAGATCAGAAAAGAGCTGAACCTGTTTGCCAACCTGCGTCCGGCATATTTATATGAAGAATTAAAGGACGCCTGCCCGCTGCGGTCGCCACCCTGAAATACAGCGAACCGGAGATTCGCCGGATCGCCATCCGCGCTTTTGACATTGCGAGAAAGCGCAGAGGCCAGGTATGCAGCGTGGATAAGGCCAACGTGCTGGATTCCTCCAGGCTCTGGAGAAGTGTGGTGGAGGACGTGGCCAAGGATTATCCTGACGTTACCCTGAGCCATATGCTGGTGGACAACTGCGCAATGCAGCTGGTGAAGGATCCGGCACAGTTCGACGTGGTGCTGACCGAGAATATGTTCGGCGACATCCTTTCCGACGAGGCAAGTATGGTGACCGGTTCCATCGGAATGCTGTCCTCTGCCAGCTTAAATGAGACAAAATTCGGTCTGTATGAGCCGAGTCACGGCTCTGCGCCGGACATCGCGGGCCAGGATATTGCAAACCCGATCGCGACGATCCTTTCCGCGGCAATGATGCTCCGTTATTCTCTGGATCTGGATGAGGCGGCAGACGCTGTGGAGGCAGCAGTAAAACAGGTATTAAAAGACGGCTACCGGACGGTAGATATCCTGTCCGAGGGATGCAGGAAGGTCGGTACGGCTAAGATGGGCTCCCTGATTGCCGAACGGATATAGAATGAAACCAAAGGAGAAAACGACATGAAAAGTGATGCAGTAAAGAAAGGAATCCAGCAGGCGCCTCACCGCTCCCTGTTCCACGCGCTGGGCCTGACCAGCGAGGAGCTGAACAAGCCGCTGATCGGTATTGTCAGCTCATATAATGAGATTGTACCGGGGCACATGAACCTGGATAAAATTGTAGAAGCCGTAAAGCTGGGCGTAGCCATGGCAGGCGGTGTGCCGAGGGTATTTCCGGCGATTGCCGTATGCGACGGTATCGCCATGGGACACGTGGGAATGAAGTATTCTCTGGTGACAAGAGACCTGATTGCAGACTCCACCGAGGCGATGGCCCTGGCGCATCAGTTTGACGCCCTGGTCATGGTGCCGAACTGTGACAAAAACGTTCCCGGCCTTCTGATGGCAGCGGCCAGACTGAATATTCCCACCATCTTTGTCAGCGGCGGCCCGATGATGGCCGGACACGTAAAAGGCAGAAAGCGCAGCCTTTCCAGCATGTTTGAGGCAGTGGGAGAGCATGCGGCAGGCAAGCTTTCCGACGAGGAAGTAGAGGAATTTGAAAATAAGGTTTGTCCCACCTGCGGTTCCTGCTCCGGTATGTACACCGCCAACAGCATGAACTGCCTGACTGAGGTGCTGGGCATGGGCCTTGGCGGAAACGGA
>JAHZHG010000370.1 GCA_019420425.1 Clostridiales bacterium | reverse complement strand
TCCCTCGCCAGATTACGCATCAGCTTGTAGATTTCCGACTTGGCCAGAACATCGATTCCTCTGGTCGGCTCGTCCATGATCAGGATCGTCGGCTTCATGGTCAGCCATTTGGCAATGATTACCTTCTGCTGGTTTCCTCCGGAGAGCTGGTTGGCCAGTGTCTGATCGGACGGAGCCTTGATCTTTAGGTAATCGAACATTTCGCTGACAATCCCTTTTTCCTTCTTTTTGTCCAGTATGCCGTGGCGGGAATTGCGGTAGGTAGACGGCAGCACCATGTTTTCATAGATGGATCTGCACAGCACCAGGCCGTCATGCTTCCTGTCCTCTGTCAGCATCATAATTCCGTTTTTGATGGCGTCTCTGGGATTCTTAATGTGCAGCTGGGCGCCATTCAGTGTTACGCTTCCTCCCGACGGCCTGTCCAAGCCGAAGATACACCGCATGGTTTCCGTCCTTCCCGCTCCCATAATCCCGGAAAATCCCAGGATCTCTCCCTGCTTCAGTTCAAAGCTTACGCGGTTGACCATCGGCGCTCTGGTCAGGCCCTCTACCTTTAGTATGGCAGGGCCAAATGCATAGTCCGGCGCTTCGTACTCGCTGCGCACCTCCCGGCCTACCATCATCCGGATCATTTCCTCACGGGTGATCTCCGCAGTGGCCTTTGTTCCGATGTACTTTCCGTCCCGCAGAACAGTAACCGTATCCGTAATCGCAAATACCTCATCCAGCTTGTGGGTGATGATGATTACGGTAATTCCGCTCTTTTTCAGTACATGGATAAACTCAAACAGCTTTTCCACTTCCTTTTCCGTCAGCGCAGAGCTTGGTTCATCCATAATGATCAGCTTGACGTCAAAGGAAATCGCCTTGACAATCTCGATCATCTGCGTGTCTGCAATACTAAGCGTCCGCATTTTCTGCCTGGGGTCGTAATTCAGCCCCCATTTCTGAAACAGCTGCTCACACTGGGTGAAGGCAGCATCCCAGTCTACGATTCCTTTGTGCTTCCGCGGGAAACGTACGCCGGCGAAGATGTTTTCGGCAATCGTCAGATCCAAAATCGGGCTTAATTCCTGGAAGATCATGGAAATTCCCAGTTTTAACGATTCTCCCGGATTATGAATCCGTACCTCCTTTCCGTCAAAGAAGATCTGCCCCTCGTCCGCCTGGTGGACACCGCTCAAAATTTTCATCAGCGTGGATTTTCCCGCGCCGTTTTCCCCCATAAGCGCGTGTACCTCCCCCCGTTTGACTTCAATGGACACATCGTCAAGGGCCTTGACTCCCGGATAGGTTTTGGTAATCTGCTTCATTACTAATATATTATCCAAGGCTGTCTCCTTTCTCCTGCAACAGGATGTTTGAACTGTCTTTATTATACGGGCAAGGGGACAATTTTCACAATTCGACAATTTTATGATTTACGGTGACACTTTTATGATTTTTTCGCATAACCAAAATGTGTTTCGCACATCCTCGCGACTTTTATCCACCTCTTAGAAGCACATTTTTGCCGCGCCGGATGCATATTGCGTAGCATATAGAATATCTCTTGCATCCGTGCGCATCCTGCCGGAGGCTTTTGTATCATAGGAAAATGCGAAGCAGTTTCCCATGATATAAAAAGACTGCCGCATCCCAGCGGCAGCCTTCATATCAGACTATAGGTTTTATCACAGAACCGTTTGATCTCTCCATGGTTTTTCCCGCAGATTACAATCGCGCAGCCCTTTTCTTTGAGCAGCTTTGTATATTTGTGCATATACAGCCTTCCCACCTCGTCCAGCGCGTAAAAGGGCTCCTCCATAACCAGAAGCTTTGGCGGCGCAATTGCCAGCCTGATCCAGAAAATTTCCTTCAGCAGCTCATCCCCTGCATCCTGCGGTTTTTGCTCCATCATTGTCTCATCCAAATCATAAATCCCACAGTATTCCCTTATGGCAAATTGTACCATCCGCTTATCCAGCCAGAACGCCCGGTGAAAACGCGGGTAGGCCCGCAGTACCATATTTTCACCAATGGTCAGATTGTAGAACAGATACCGTTTCCAAAACTGGCTGTTTACATACATCACCTCCCGGCTGCTGCGCCTCTTCCAAGCTCTTCCACTGTATTCCCGGCTTCCATAGCAGAACTGCCCCTCTCCCTTTATTCTCCTGCCCAATATCTGGGCCAGCTCCGATGCCTGACCGTCCATGGCCACGATGCCGGTGGTCATTCCTCCTGCAATTTCCAGATTAACCGGCTCAGGCACTCCGGCCACGTTCACGTTTACCCGCAGTACCGGAACCTGGCTTCCATCCGCCCTGTCCTGTTCCTGCTCCAGGGTTTTGTGCATGGAATAGAACTGCTCCGACTGGTACAGGATCTTTAAAATCTCGTCTGTATAATCCTCCGGCCAAAACTCTGTCCGGGCAAAGCCCCGGGCAATGACCTGCACACGGTCTGCGATCTTCAACACCTTATTCAGATCCGAATGAATAAAAATAACCGATATTCCTTCATCGCGTATCTGGATCAACAGGCTGCGCAGGGTCTCCCATTCCCGGCTGGTATATCCCTCGCTCGCCTCATAGAGCACCAGTACTTTGGCCCCATGGAGCACTGCCCGGCAGATTTCCACCATATCCCGCTCCAGCCGGGTCAGCTGGTAGGCCGGAGCCTTCAGCGGAATGTTCAGCTCATACCGGTCAAACAGCCGGATTACCGTGCCTTCCATTTTTTTTCGGGAAACCCAGAAATCCCTCCAGGCAAAGGGCTTCACTGCACAGATATTTTCCATTACCGAAAGCTGGGGAATCAGGGATGAATGGTGAGACATGCTGAAAATCCCCTGACGCATCATTGCCGCTCTGGAGGTCAGCTCCAGCTTCTTTTTCTGCATATAGAGGCTGCCATTGTCCAGCCGGACCTCTCCCTGCAGCACCCCGGCCAGAGTGGCGATTCCGCTCCCGTCCAGACCGACTATGCCCAGTATCTCCCGGGCATACAGCGTGAAATAGCAATAATCCA
>JAHZHG010000037.1:3414-13687 GCA_019420425.1 Clostridiales bacterium | reverse complement strand
GACGGATGGACAACCTCCCCACCATAGCGGCGTCCCGGTATCCAATACGAATCAAACAATACAAAATAAAAAACACCCAATCTCCATAAAATGACCCCATACCCGATCATCCAGAAGACGAGTGCTCCCCGTGTTACCACTTCTCTTTATCCGCACCTCGCAGTACGGACCTCTATGGGTACGAAAATACCCTGCCGCTATAACAGGCGGACCTGTCGCAGGCTTGCGCGCTATGCGTTCACCTGTGCCTCTCAGAAGCCATCTTCATCCTGCCCTTTTGCCTCCCTTTCACCAGCCGGGAGCTCTCTGTGCCAAGCAGACAGAACTACTCTTTTCGTCGCTGAGTTTGCTGTTTATGACTGTCCGGCTATACCGGACATTGCTTCTACCTCAAAGGCTATCACAACTGCCAATCTCTGTCAAGGGGCTTTTTTGCTGGTATTTTTGGCTGGCTGTCCTCATAAGGTTTAACAAACACTGTATTGGAGTAAATGTGAAAAATCTATTTTCTTCTCTCATTGCCCGGCTGAAGCAGCGCCGCAGAGCGTCTGCCGCCGTGGGCGCCGTGCTTCTTGTGCTGGCTCTGGCCGCCTTCTTTTTCTTTCATGTGCCTACGGAGGATCAGCGGTTCTCCCGGTTTACGGAATCCCTGTTCCGGGAGGAGCTCTCCGGGAATACGCTGAATCTGCACTATACGTTGGCGTTCCCGCAAAATTACGGCATTGACGATTATTCCATTTCTCTGGGAAGCGCCGAACCGGAGGCCTGCCTGCGCATGGCCGCCTCCTGTGAAAACACGCTGCACGCACTGAACCGCATCGACTCTGCTCAGCTTTCCCCGGAAAATCAGCTGACCTGGAAGATTCTGAAGGCCTGGCTGGAGCTGGAGAAGGAGGGCGGCGGATACATTCTGTACCAGGAACCCTTAAGCCCCACCCTGGGCATACAGGCTCAGCTGCCGATTCTGCTGGCGGAATATACGTTCCGCACCAGACAGGACATTCAGGATTACCTTGGCCTGCTTGGGCAGGTGCCGGATTATTTTTCTTCTATTCTGGAGCTGGAAAAAGCCAAGGCAAAGGCCGGGCTGTTTATGAGCGATACCGCCGCCGGACATGTCATTGAACAGTGCCAATCCTTTATCTCCGATCCGGAAAACCACTATCTGATTACCGTGTTTGACCAGACGATGGATCGCTTCAGCAACCTGACTGCGGATGAGAAAATCTCCTACAAGCAGCAGAACAGCCAGTTGGTTCAGGGACACGTCATTCCTGCCTATGAGCGGCTGATTGAGGAACTGACCGCCCTGCGGAAGTCTCTCTACGGCGCTGCGCCTGCCGAAGTAAAGGAGAACGGCTCCCTGTCCCGGTTTCCCGACGGGCAGGCGTATTACGAATACCTGGCCAGGCTGCAGACGGGGGATTTTTCCGGCCTGGAGGCAATCGAAGAAAAAATCCGCCATCAGCTGGCAAAGGATTTCAATGCCCTGCAGAATCTGGTGGCGGAGAACCCGGATCTGGCTTCTGAAATGGAACCCGCTGCTGATTCGGGGGCCGCCCTTCCGGTTACGCTGCTCTCCCGCCTGCGCGACACGGTAACCCAGGATTTTCCGGAGCCTCCCGCGGTCAGCTGCGAGATCAAATATGTGGACGATTCCCTCAGCAACTACTTAAGTCCGGCCTTTTATCTTACCCCGCCCATTGACGACACCAGCAGCCATGTCATCTACTTAAACCCAACAAACAGCCTGAACACCATGGAGCTGTACACCACCCTGGCCCATGAGGGCTACCCGGGGCACCTCTACCAGACGATTTATTCTGCCTCCTGCACGGATGATCCGATCCGCAGTGTCATTTCTTTTGGCGGCTATACCGAAGGTTGGGCGACCTATGTGGAGATGTACGCCTACTCCACCTGGTCAGAAAATCCCAGGCTGGCAAAGCTCTGTCAGCTGAACCGTTCGCTGATGCTGGGGATTTCTTCTATTCTGGACATCGGCATCCACTATTACGGCTACACCCGGCAGAATGTGGCGGACTATCTCTCCCGTCTTGGACTGAACGCCGCTTCCGCAGACAGTCTGTATGATACCATCGCAGAGGCCCCGGCCAATTATCTGAAATACTATGTGGGATATTTGAATTTCTCCTCGATGCAGGAGCGGACAAAAGAAAAAATGGGCAATGCCTTTACGTTGAAAAGCTACCATGAACAGGTGCTTCGCATCGGGCCTGCGCCATTTTCTATTCTGGAGGAATGTCTGGGCATTTAGTGCCTGCCCGGATATTCCCGGAAAAACTGATTCAGATTTTTCAGTGCCTTAACCAGCACTCTGGTTTCCTCATCGGAAAGTCCCTCTATCGTGGCCCTGATCATCTCCTCGTGAAAACGCTGATGGTGATAAAAGGCCTTTTCGCCTTTCCCGGTGAGGGAAATCAGCACCACCCGCCGGTCCTTTTCGCTGCGGTTGCGCTGTACATAGCCCTTTTTCACCAGGTTATTTATAGCTATGGTTAGGGTTCCTACGGTTACGGACAGCAGCCGGGCCACGGTGGACATATTTTTTGCCTCGCCAATGCCGATGGCCTCAATCACATGCATATCGTTATTGGTGATGTCCCGGTATTCCTCCGTAATAATCGCCTTGCTTTCAATATCCATAATGTCATTGAACAGGCTCACCAGTACATGGTGGAATGTATCGTACGTATTCATCCGGCCTTCCTCTACTTCAGGATTTCTTCCTGCATCTGCTTGCAGCAGGTGATGGCAATCGCCCCCGGTCCGATATGGCAGGCAACGCTCAGGGATAACGGATCCACCTCAATCTGGTGATCCGGGTAGAGGGCCTGTACCTCTTTTTTCCACTTTCTGATCTCCTCGTCCTCTCCCGAATAGGCCATATGGATCCACATATTTTCGCCCTTTTCTGACGAGCCGAACCGTGTACAGCAGTCATGCTGAATCGCTTCTATCATTGTTGTTTTTGCAGCCTTAACCGTCCGTGCTTTTGAAAAGGCGTCCAGTTTTTCTCCCTGGATCTGCAGAACCGGCTTGAGCCGCAGCAGCGTACCGAGGGCTGCGGCTGCGGGGGTGATTCTTCCGCCCTTTTTGAGATATTTCAGCGTTTCCACCATAATATAAATGCTGGAATCGTATTTTGTCTCTTCCAGATAGTTTTTGATGAACTCACCGTTTTTTCCGTGATCGGCCAGGGCCTTGGCATCCAGTACAGACTGGCGCTGGGTAACGGAAATCCGCTGGTTATTGGCCACGTGTACTCTTCCCTCGTAGTCCTGAGCCAGCATCATTGCTGTTTCGCAGGAGCTGCTGAGGCCGCTGGACATGGGAATATGCACAATCTCGTCATAGGACTTCAGCAGCTTGTCCCAGAGCTCCGTCACATCTCCCACTGCGGGCATGGATGTGGAAATCTCCGCACCGCCGGTCAGCTTTTCGTAAAACTCCTTCTGCGTCAGATTGATATCCTCAAAATATAATTTTCCGTTAATGAAAAAGGGCATCGGCAGTACGTATACGCCGTATTCCTCTGCCTGTCCCTGGGTAATTCCGCTGTTGCTGTCTGTCACTATCGCAACCTTACTCATGTTTTCCTCCTGAACCTGCATACGCCGCAGTAGTTTAACCATCAAAGTATTTATTAACTATATCACACAACTATCGTTTTGGCAATCCGCATTCGCCGGATTTACGCGCATTTGCCTATATTCGCCCTGCCAGGATCAGGCTGGCCGCCGCGCCCGCTGCCGTGGCAATCAGCGCGCCTGGGAGGGTATACCGCGTCCGGGTCACCTTTGCTGCGGCAAAGTAAACGCTCATCGTATAAAATACGGTTTCCGTACAGCTCATCAGGATCGACGCTGCCATCCCGGCATAGGAATCGGTTCCAAATTCCTTAAAAATATCCACCGCCATCCCCGTCGCCGCGCTGGAAGAAAACAGGCGAACCAGAGCCAGAGGGATCAGCGGCGACGGAATCCCGGTACCGCCGACGGCCTTCTGCAGAAGTCCGGCCAGAAAATCCAGGGCGCCTGACGTGCGCAGCGCGCCTACTGCCACGAAAAGGCCGATCAGGGTAGGCAGGATATCCAATACGGTTTTCATTCCGGTTTTGGCGCCTTGAAGAAAGGCGGTGTATACGTTGGTTTTAGCCAGCAGGCCATAGCCCACAAGGTAAAAAATTACCATAGGGATCATTATATCAGACAGGTAAAGCAAAAACTGCACGGGCATTTCCCCCTATGTATGCTTAATATAAGCTTATTGCGGGAGGAAGGACTTTATGCCTGAAAAGGGCGGAAACCCTAATTCGGATCTCCGCCCTTTCTTACTTACTCTGTGTATTACTCTTTAATTCTCTTTTTGCGCCTTCTCTCCAGCAGGCCCAGCAGCACAACTCCCGATGCGCCAAGGGCGAGCAGATACCATTCAATCGGCGTCTCGTCACCGGTCTTTACCGGCTTGGTCGCTGTAGTGGTTGTACCTGTCTTTCCGCCTTTGTTGACGATAGTCGTCGTGGTGGTCGGCTTACCCGGCGTCTCCGGTATGGTTGGATTCGTCGGCGGCGTTTCTGTATCCGGTGTCTTCGTCGGCGGCGTTTCCGTATCCGGCGTCTCGGTGTCCGGCGTCTCCTGTTTGGAGTTGATTACCGAACGTACTGCGGTTACGTTATCTTCATCGATTACACAGTAGGATTCATCAATAATCACATTATACGCATAGGTAGTATCCACCGGGACTCCGTTCTCGTCCGTCTCTGCCAGGTAGTATTCTCCGAAAGGCAGCCCGGAGAAGGAAACTGTTCCACCGCTCTCGTCCTCCAGATTCAGCTCAACCACTCCGGCATCCGACATGATCGTCATCTCCGGGTCAACGAACAGTGCGAAGTAGAAGGTATCGGTTACCGCAGTTTCCTCACCGTTTACCAGCACCGTTTTGTTTACAATGATCTCTCCGTCCTTATAGTATCCGTCCGGGAAGTCCACATAGTTGATAATGGTGCTCTTTGCCGCAGGATGGCCCGGGGTCAGCGTTGCCTTTCCTTCGATAACCGAAATGGCTTCAATCAGGAATCCTTCGCTGATCGCTTCGCCCCATTCATCCGTCTCTGCCACGTAGTAGGTACCGTACTGCAAATGGTTAAACATGGTAAAGGTCGTATAGGAACCGCTTACCTCCAGCGGCTTAACGCTGGTTACCCGTTCTGTGCAGGCTTCGTCGGCAAACAGTGCGGTGTAGAACGTATAGTCAATTGCTTTATACCTGCCGTCCTGCATAACCAGCTTCTGTACCGTTACGCTGCCCTTTCCGTCAGATACCTTATCCTCCATTACGATGGTCTGGATTGCTCCGTCCGTGTTCACCGTGAAGGTAATATCCTTGGCCAGGTCATAGCCTGTCGGTGCGGTGATCTCGGTCAGGGTGTAGGTTGCGCCTGCCACCAGCTGTCCGATCAGCTGCTTCGGCTTTCCGGTGGAGGTCCACTCTGCAACTACCTCGCCGTTTTCATCCTTCAGCATGAGGTGTGCGCCCGGAAGCTCTCTGTCGTTGGTGACATCCATCTTGGAAATATAAACCTTTGTGGTGTCGTCCTTCATCTCCACTCTGGTCGTCTCTCCGTCTGTACCAACCGTAAATTCCATATCTGCTGCCAGTGCGTATCCGTCCGGAGCGCTCAGCTCTCTTAACGTGTACGTACCTGCCGGCAGGCCCTTGATCTCCTTCACGGTTACATCCGATACCCAGGTCAGCTCTTCCCCGTATACGGTTTTGGCCACATTGCCCTCCGCATCCAGGATCTGCAGCTCTGCGCCCGGAAGCTCCCGGATTCCGCCGGTTAATGCTCTCTTGCTGATCACAACCTCAGTGGGAGCGTCTTCCATGACTACCCGGTTTTCTGCTTTTCCTTCATCGGTGATGGTAAACGCGACGTCCTCGGCTACGGAGAATCCGTTCGGTGCGGCGATCTCTCTCAGGATATAGTCTCCTGCGGGCAGACCCTCGATTACCTTCGGCTCGGTTCCGGAAATCCATTCCAGGGTCTCGCCGTAGATGGTGGTGATCACTTCTTTTCCATCCTTATCCAGCACCTGGAGCGTTGCGCCCGGAAGCTCTTCGTCCGCGTTTGTTATGTCTACCTTGCTAATGCTTACCCTTGTTGCTCTGTCTTTCATGGTCACGGTGTCTGCCTCGACCAGCAGCTCATCCGTAATCGTAAATTTCACATCTTCAGCCACGGTGTAGCCCAGCGGCGCGGTGATCTCTCTCAGGATGTACTCGCCTGCCGGCAGACCCCTGATTTCCTTCACCGTTTCACCGGATACCCACTCCAGCTTTTCGCCGTAGATGGTGGTGACTACCTCGCTGCCATACTTATCCAGTACCTGAAGGGTTGCGCCCGGAAGCTCTTCATCTGCATTGGCAATGTCTACCTTGCTGATCTTCACCGTCGTTGCGCTGTCCTTCATGGTTACCTTATTCTCTACCTTCCGGTCATCCGTAATGGTGAATCTCACATCCTCAGCTATGGTATAGCCGTTTGGTGCGGTGATCTCACGCAGGATATAATTTCCTGCCGGAAGTCCTTTGATTACTTTTGCCTCTTCGCCGGAAATCCACTTCAGCTCTTCGCCGTATACAGACTTCACTACATCTTTGCCGTCTTCATCCATGATCTGAAGCTCTGCTCCAGGCAGTTCTCTGGACGCGTCTGTGATATCGATCTTACTGATCGCTACCTCAATCGGCTTATCCTTCATCTCTACCTTATCGCCAATCAGCTCCATCTCTTCGGTTACGACAAATTTCATATCTTCTGCTACGGTATAGCCATCCGGTGCGGCAGTCTCGCGCAGGTAATAGGTGCCTGCCGGGAGTCCCTTAATGGTCCTGAGCGTTCCGTCGCTCGTCCATTCCAGCTTCTCCCCGTAAATCGTGGTGACAATCGCTGTCTTTGTTTCATTCACGATCTGCAGCTTGGCGCCGGCCAGCTCCCCGCCGGTCGTGCTGTCGGTCTTGCTGATCTGGATCTCGGTCGGCTTATCCGTCATGGTATACTTCTCGCCAACCAGGCTCAGCTCATCCGTCACGGTAAACGCTACGTCGTCTGCTACGGTAAAGCCTTCCGGTGCAGCAAGCTCGCGCAGGAGGTATTCGCCTGTCGGCAGCCCCTTAATCACTTTAACCGTTCCGTCGGTCGTCCACTCCAGCTTCTCGCCGTAAATCGTAACCGCGGTTTCTCCGGTCGCTTTATCCAGGATCTGCAGCTTTGCATCCTTCAGCTCTTCGTCTGTGTTATAGAAGTCTACCTTGCTGATCTGGATCTCGGTCGGGCAGTCCTCCACGATCCGCGTGATCGGGTTCTGGCTGAGATCGTGATCTCAATGGGCTCTGCAATCGTGTAGCCTGCAGGCGCCTCTGTCTCAATCAGCCAATACTTTCCGGCTTTCACTCCGTTCAGCACAATCTCCTGCTCCGCGGACGCAAATCTCAGCTTCTCGCCGTATACATTGTAGGCAAGATCGCCGATTCCGCCGTCTGCGGTCTGCTCACGGATCTCCAGCATTGCGCCGCTCAGCGGCACAACCTCTTCATCCCTGGTAAAACCGGTCTTGCTGATCTTGACCTGTACGGGCACATTCGCCATCGTTTCTTTCTTTCCAACCAGCTCCAGTTCATCCGTGATCGCAAACGGAACGTCCTCTGCTAAGGTGTAGCCGTCCGGTGCGGCGATCTCACGCAGGATATACTCTCCTGACCTGAGGCCCCTGATCTCCTTCGGTGTTCCGTCAGATACCCAATCCAGCTTCTCGCCGTAAATCGTCTCTGCCACCACCAGCTCGCCGTCTATCTCCGTCAGGATCTGCAGTCTGGCTCCCGGCAGCTCCTCGCCGGTCACGAAGTCTGTCTTAACTATTCTTACTTCTGTCGGCACATTCTTCATTTCTACCTTATCGCCGATCAGTTCCAGCTTATCCGTTACCCTAAACGGTACGTCCCGGGCCACGGTGTAGCCATCCGGCGCAACGGTCTCCCGCAGGATATACTCTCCTGCCGGCAGGCCCTTAATTGTCTTCGGCGTGCCGTCCGAATTCCATTTCAGCCTCTCGCCGTAGATGGTCGTAATTACATTCTGGCCATCCTTATCCATTACCTGCAGCTCTGCTCCGGCCAGCGGGGTTCCGGTGGCGCTGTCGGTCTTGCTGATCTGTACTTCCGTCGGCTTGTTCTCCATCACAACCTTCCGGACTTCCAGCGTCAGCTCGTCGGTGATCACAAATTCTACGTCCTGTGCCACCGTGTAGCCTTCCGGTGCGGCAAGCTCACGCAGGATGTATTCCCCTGCCGGCAGGCCTTCGATCACTCTTGGCGTTGCCTGGGATTCCCACGTCAGTTCCTCGTCGTCAAGAATCACTACCTTTTCCGTCTTACGCTCCAGGATCTGCAGCGCTGCACCCGGCAGCTCTTCGTCTGTGTCATAGAAGTCTACCTTGCTGATGCTTACCTTTGTCTTCTCATCCTCCATGGTAACAACCACAGGATCCTCTCCCGGAGTCTCCTCCGGTGTGATTTCAAAGTAAACCGCCTCTGCCTTTGTATAGCCATTGGGAGCTTTTGTCTCTACCAGATAATACTGGCCGTTTCTTATGCCCTCAACTACCCTTGCAGCATCACCAGACGTCCACTGCAGCACTTCTCCACTGATTGTAGCAGCCAATGCACCGATCGGATTCTGAGAATCATTCGTCGCATAGTGAACCTCCAGAGACGCTCCTGCCACGTACGCATCCGTATCAGCATCTACCTTTGCAAATTTAACCTGGCGCGGCGCATCATACAGAATAAGCAGCTTGTTCCCTAGCTCTTCTCCCTGACTTTCGCTCCATACGGAACCGTCTTCTTTTATTTCAAATTCGATTTCATCTGCTAACAAATATCCATCCGGAGCCTCTGTCTCCCGCAGCAAATACGGCGTGCCAACCTTCAGGCCGGTAATGGACTTCGCGTTCCGTCCGGAAACCCATTCTTCCACTACAGCCTCTTCCGGATTGTCAATCGTCAGATCCAGGATCTGCAGTCTGGCGCCCGGCAGCTCATCTTCGCCGGTAAGCGCTTTTTTGCTGATCTCTACCTCAGTAAGCTCATCGTACATCTCTACCCTGGTGGTCGTTCCGTCTTCCTTTACCGTAAAGAGCTCATCCTCAGCCTTCAGGTATCCTTCCGGAGCCTCCAGCTCTCTTAACAGATAGGTTTCTCCCGCCTCTAATGCGTCAGCTCCCTTCAGCACATACGGAGCGTCCCCGCTGTCAAAGCTGCATACCAGGTCGCCTGCACCGCCGTCCATGTACTTATATACGGCAAGCTTAGCGCCCGCAAGCTCTCTGCCTGTTGTCAGAGACTTTTTGGAAATCTCCACAACCGAATAAACGTTTCTGATCACCAGTTCGGGGGCGTTTGCATCCGCTTCACCGTAGAATACCCGATAGCCATCCGGCAGACCCGGCTTCATCTCCGTATCGCCCTCTGCATAGTATCCCACTTCCTCTACCGAGTAGATAATGGGCATTCCGTTGTAAACCTTATCCAGATCTGACCAAGTGTAGATCCAGGTCGCGATACTTCCGCTTACCGTCACCGCATCGATCATCTCTTTTTCATATACGCCGGTTGACTTCTCGACCATCCGGTATGCCTGCTCCGCAGCCCCGTAGCCGTTTTCTCCATACAGAGACATCTTCAGCTGAAGCACAATGGCGGAGGGCCTGATTTCCGGAGTGTCTCCCTGCCAGTACTTAAATACGGTCCGGGAAACCTTTTCTGTCTCATAGCGGTTCGTGATCGACAGCACGCCTGCATTCTCGGTATATACCGGAGCGTCGTATCCGGCGATCATATTGTCCGCGGTTACTTCCACGTATTCTCCCGGGTTTTCCGTATCGGCAATAAACTCCTTCACTACATATCCCAGGTCCGTGCCGTTTTCTTTCTTCGGCAGGTCATTCCAGGTATACGTCCAGCTGTTGCCCTCGTTCAGTTCTACCGGCGTTGTTTCAGCAGGTACTGCCGCATCCGGATCATCCGTATACCGGTAAAGCCATGCATACACGCGCTCCGGGCGCGCTCCGGCTCTGTCGTCATTGTCTGCCCAAACCTTGGAAACCGTCTTGGATACGGTCTCGATTCCCCTGCTGTTCTTTACGACCACAACCGGATTTTCAGCGGTTGTCGTCGGAACCTCTGCCTCATA
>JAHZHG010000037.1:2181-3404 GCA_019420425.1 Clostridiales bacterium | reverse complement strand
GCCTTTAATGCATAAGCCGCCGTGTACTGTTCGCCGTCTGTCGTGATCTGGAACGCTTTTTCCACAACGCGGTATTCCAGCTCTGCAGCTGCGTATACGGTCTGATTGTCTCTGACCTGCTCATACTTTTCATATTTATTCAGGTCATTCCAGGTATAGCTCCAGCCGTCAGCCGCAGTTAACGTCTGCTCTCCTCCAACCTGCTCCCAGACCGGATTTTCTGCCTCCGGATTCCTCTTTTCCAGAATTACCGTAATGCTTTCCGGACGTACCTTGTCTCTGTTGTCATTATCGTCCCATACCTTAACCACTGAACGGCTTGTTTTTTCCGTCTCATGGGTGTTTGTGATTACATAAGCGTTATCCTGTCCGGTTATTTTCTTGGTATATCCGGACGGAATACTGGCGATCGTTCCGTTGCCGTCTCTGTTGTAAACCACCTCGTCTACGGTATAAACGATATCCACACCGTCTGCCTTTTTCGGCAGTCCCGTCCACTTGTAACTCCATTCCTTATCGGACCATGTGCCGGCTGCATTAGCTGCGTTGGACGGCAGCGTAATTACGCCTCCCTCACTTTCGGGAACGGCTACGCCGTCTGCATACAGCTGTACCAGAATCGTCGCCGGGCGCAGCGCTTCACGGTTGTCATCATCCTCCCATACCTTCTTCACGCTGACCTCAGTTACCTCTGCGCCGTAGGTATTGGTCGCCGTAACCGTCACGGTTCCGCCGTTTATTGCCTCTGCTTCTGTTACCGTGGTTGTGTACTTTCCGGCATTTTCATTTCCGTTTATTGCCGTCATTTCCTCACGCACGGTATAGGTAATCTTACTGCCGTTTTCATATACCGGCAGATTTGTCCAGGCACCTTCCAGTGTGGTGTACACGCCTTCTGTTCCGGTCAGCTCGATAGGCTGAACCGCATTGCCGTCTACATCCTGCGTTACGTCAGACGCGGCTCCTCCATTTACTTTCTTCTGCAGCGTAAAGGTAATCTTGCTCGGGCGGATCTTATCCCGGTTGCCGTTATCGTTCCATACCTTTTCCACCTTCACTGCGGTTTTTTCCGGTATATAGCTGTTGGTAATTTCAAAGCTGCTGCCCGTCTTTACCGGCGTACCCAGCGTGTACGTTCCGTCCGGAACCTCCTGCGGATAGGTAACTGCAGTTTCCAATACCTGGTAATCGATCTCTGTGTCGGCCAAAGCAGCTGCCGCGCC
>JAHZHG010000037.1:0-2171 GCA_019420425.1 Clostridiales bacterium | reverse complement strand
CCATTTTCTCGGAAGGTTAGCCCAGGTCTTGGTCGGCCATGCAGCCGCATGGGCGTCTCCGGTCAGTACAGCGGAGTCCAGCTTCTCATACAGCTTTCCGCCGATCAGTACATCCGTTCCCTCTGCCGTGCCCTCGCCAGCCAGCGCGCCGGACGCATCCAGCTTCGGACGATACAGCGTAAAGGTTACGTTTATGGGACGCTTATTATCCCGGTTATCGTAATCATTCCATTTTTTCGTAGCGGATACGCTTGTGTTATTGGTAAACGTATTCGTCAGGCTGAAGGAATAGGTCTTCGCCGTTTCATCAAAGTCGCCGTCTGTTTCGCTGTCTGTTGAAGTATTTACCGTACAGCTCCAGCCGCTGGCTGTATTCACGACCTCATCCACATAGTAGACGATCGTCTTTCCCTTGTAGAATCTGGGCAGGTCGGTCCAGCTTCCACTCCAGCCCTCCGCTTTGGTTAAGGTCTTCGTTGCTCCCGCTGCGGCAGCCGCTCCTGCAGCTGTTTCCAGGGATATGTCGCCTCCGTCTACCTTTGCTTTCAGGGTAACGGTAACCGAATCCGGAATCACTGCACTGGTGTCTCCTTTGGTATCCCAGTCTTTGTGTACAGACACCTTTACGGTTTCCGACGTATAATGGTTGGTAAACGTCCAGGTTGTACCATCATTCGTCTGTGTTGCATAATACGGGTTGCCCGCCGTTGTATCCTCGGCACGATTCACCACATCCACGGTTCCTCCGCCGTTGGGATAGGTTACCTTTGTTTCTCTGATGGAATAGGTGTACGGATACACTGCTCCGCCAACATTTATATTTTCGGCAAGATTTTTCCAGGTGTAACTCCAGGTATTCTCTGTATTGGCTGCAGTAAGGATCTGGGTATCCACGGTCTCTGTCACTGCGCCTGTACCCGGATTGTAGGTGCGCTCCAGCGTCACCGTGATGCTTTCCGGTCTCCTGCCGTCCCGGTTATCCACATCATCCCACTCCTTTGCAAAGGTATAATCCTTTACCTTCTTGGTGTGGTGATTCGTAATCGTCCAGCCATCCTGCGTCTGGTAGTAGGCGTCGCCTTCCTGCATGTCCTGCTGAACAGGCACGGCGGTAAATGTAACTCCGTCATACGATACCCCGGCCTCCTCCACAGAGTAGACATACTCCGCATAGGTGTAGCCGCTGTCCTCGTCTCCGCTTCTGCGGTATTTGTCAAGCTCTTCCCAGGTATATGCCCAGGTATTTTCATCGCTTGCATTTGCCGCGCTGAGTACAACCGTATCTACAAGCTCCGCTTCGCCGGTGTTGCCCGCCCAGCTTCGCTTCAGCTGCAGCTTCACCTGAGACGGTCTGAGGCCGTCATGGTTTTCTTCATCATCCCAGATCTTCGTAACGGTCTTTGCCGTCACCGCCTTATTGGGAATATACAGCTGTCCATTCAGGGACGCGTTAATCTGTCCATGGCCGGTTCCTACGGTAAACTCTCTGACCATCACCGGATCGGTAACCTCTGCGTAGCCGGCGATGCCCTGCGTTTCATACAGGCGGTACGTCTGTCCCTCCTCCAGGAAGTATTCGCTGGAAGAGCCCTCCTTGCGCAGCGCATAGCTCGGTGTACCGTCAACCGGGTTCTCCGGTGTACCAAAGATCAGTCCGTTGTCTCCCGTTGTACCTGTTCCCACGAGTGTCTCCGCACCGTTTTCCACAAGGTACAGTTTAAATTCTACTCCCTTCAGCCGCTGATTGTAGTTGTTCTCCGCCACCTTATAGACGCTGACGTAGACCTTACTTCCGCCAATCGTTGAGCTTCCTTCTGAATTAACGGTTACGGAATCCTTCACCGTAGTATCATAGGAATATCTTCCCGCGGTGAACACCGCCTTGTTGGAGTAAGCCACAACGATATTGTTTTCTCCCTCGGGCGCCTGGATAACTGCACTGTACCGAATCCGGTAGGTATTCTTTCCCGCCTGGGAAATAATCAGCCTCAAACGGTTATTGCTGTACGTATAGCTGTAGTTCGTAATCGCAGTTTCCGTTCCGTCGTCTTCTACGCGCACTACCTCCAGCGTGTTCTGCTGAATCTCCAGCGATGCCCCCTCCGGCTGAACCTCAGCGACATCCTCCACGGTATAGTCTCCGTTATATCCCTCTAAAATTCCGCTGAGGT
>JAHZHG010000369.1 GCA_019420425.1 Clostridiales bacterium | reverse complement strand
TGTGGCGGAATTGGCATACGCGCTAGACTAAGGATCTAGTGAGCATTGCGCTCGTACGGGTTCAAGTCCCGTCAACTGCATAAAAGATTTCCGCAGCGTCAGCGTGTGGGAATCTTTTTTGTATTATCTGCAAGTTCAGAAAATATTAATTTGACTTTTCAGAGAAAACAGGGAATAATAGGGATAAGTATTATATTGAAAAGTCGGGCATGACTGAATTGCCAGGAGGAGAAAGAAATGGGTAGACGTGGACAGGAGCCGCCTCGCAGATCTTATGACGATGACGACAATCCTTTATTGAAGCGAACAAAGGGAACCGGATGGAAGAAGGCCCTGGGGATTTGCCTTTGTGTAATTGTGCTGATTGTGGCGATTGGCGCAGGCGCGATTTACTTTATCGGTCATAATCTTTACAGCCGTTCCAATTACGTGCGCGACGAGGACGTGCAGCGCGTGGATGTGCTTCCGGAGGAGGCGCATGAGACGGTCAGCGACGAAGAGCGTACCGGTAAGGTCCTGGATGAGGAAGGGCTCAAGAGCATTGCCGGGCAGATGGAGGATGTGGCCGAAAAAGAGGACATTCATAAAGACGACGATGTTTACAATATTCTTTTAATCGGAGTGGACAGAAGAGACCGTACCTGGAACGGAAACTCAGACAGCATGATTCTGGTATCGATCAACCACACCCAGAAACGGATCAGCATGATTTCTCTGATGCGTGATACGTATGTAAACATCCCGGATGTGGGATACGCCAAGCTGAATGCCGCGTATGCATACGGTGCAGGCCCGCTCCTGCTGGAGACGGTGACCAATACCTACCGTGTGCAGGTAGACCGGTACGCAGCAGTGGATTTCAACTCCATGATCGAGATTATCGATACCCTGGGCGGCGTGGATATCACCCTGTCCGATAAAGAGGCGGAGGTAGCAAACGGCTACATTGTGGACATGTGCAACCTGCGTAATGAGGATTCCAGCGGACACCTGTATGCGGGCGGCGGTACCTTCCATGCGGACGGGCTCCAGGCGGTGGGCTACGCACGTATCCGTTACGTCGGCAACTCCGACTATCAGAGAACAGAGCGCCAGCGCTATGTGATCAATCAGATGATTGCGCAGGTGAAGAACATGGATATTACCCAGATTACCGGCTTTATCGAGGACATACTTCCTCTGGTTACGCATAATGTGCCTGAGGGAGAGGTCTGGGATATGGCATCCAAGGTACTGGATCTGCTGGATTACAGCTTTGTTCAGGATCGTATCCCGTATGACAACATGTACGATGTGATTTACGTCAAGGGTCAGGATATGCTCGTACCGGAGTGGGAGGGCACGATTGAACGGATGAAGGAGACGATCTACGGCAGCGGTAAGGTCAGCGCAGATTATACCAACTCGGCCGGCACAGGCGACGGGGTGGGAGACACGACAGACGGAGAAACGGCCGGAGAATAGCGGACATAGAGACTGTGTGAAGAGCATTTCGTGCTTTTCACACAGTTTTTTCGCTTTTTCCGGCAGTATTTTTCGCAATACGGCGGATTATGGCGGTTGATAAATTGAATATGAAATGATATACTATCGTTTATAGGTTTTTTATTTTTGGTTTAGAATAATATAATGAACATGGAGCAGGGGTGCCAGAATGAAAAAGATTGAAGAGTACGTAAGAAGTATACCGGATTTTCCGGAGCCGGGAATCATTTTCCGGGATGTAACCAGTGTATTGCAGGATGCAGACGGACTTCAGCTTGCGATTGATTCGATGCAGGCGTTAATAAAGGATACGCCTGTGGATGTGATTGTGGGGACGGAGTCACGGGGATTTATTTTTGGAATGCCCATCGCCTACAATATGCATAAGCCCTTTGTGCTGGTGCGAAAAAAAGGAAAGCTGCCCTGTGATACCATATCCAGAGCGTATGATCTGGAATATGGCACAGCGGCAATCGAAATGCACAGGGATTCCATTAAGCCCGGGCAAAAGGTGGTCATTGTGGATGACCTGATTGCCACCGGAGGAACAATTGAGGCGGCCATCAAGCTGGTGGAAGAGCTGGGAGGAGAGGTAGTAAAGGTTATTTTCCTCATGGAGCTGGCCGGCTTGCACGGAAGAGCAAAGCTGGCAGGTTATGATGTGGAATCTGTTATTCGATACGAAGGAAAATAATATTGCCCAGGTAGGAACAGTTACGGAAAATTGCTGAAAAGTTGGTGAATGCAGATGCCCATGGATGAAAAGACAAAACAGGAAAAAATCAACCAGATAAAGCGAGCCGATGCCAGTGTAAAGACCATGGCGGACTTTACCAGTCCGGATGATCTGTACAGGGAGCTGATAGCCAGCGTAAGAAAATATCATCCGTCCACGGATATTTCCATGATCGAAAAGGCGTATCGGGTTGCGAGTGAAGCGCACAAAGATCAGAAACGCCGTTCCGGTGAGCCGTATATTATCCATCCACTGTGCGTGGCGATCATTCTGGCGGATCTTGAGCTGGATAAGGAGACGATCGTAGCCGGTATTCTTCACGATGTGGTTGAGGATACGGTGATGACCAGCGAAGAGCTGCGCAGGGAGTTCGGCGATGAGGTTGAGTTGATTGTGGACGGCGTCACCAAGCTGGGCCAGCTGTCCTATTCGAAGGATAAACTGGAGGAGCAGGCGGAAAATCTGCGTAAGATGTTTCTGGCGATGGCCAAGGATATCCGGGTAATTCTGGTAAAGCTGGCTGATCGCCTGCACAATATGCGCACGCTGCAGTATATGAAGCCGGAGAAGCAGAAGGAAAAGGCCCGCGAGACGATGGACATATATGCGCCCATTGCCCATCGCCTGGGTATTTCCAAGATCAAGGTTGAGCTGGACGATCTGTCTCTGAAGTATCTGAAGCCGGATGTATACTATGATCTGGTGGAAAAGATTGCACTGAAAAAGCACGTGAGGGAAGCCTTTGTGGCCAATATCGTGGCGGAGGTCAGCGAGCACATTGAGGCAGCCGGCATAAAGGC
>JAHZHG010000368.1:2063-3039 GCA_019420425.1 Clostridiales bacterium | reverse complement strand
ATTTACCGAGACGCATATGGGACGGCGCTTCCTGGCGGAGAACCCCGCCGATGACAATTACACCTCGGCAGAGGACTGCTGCCGGATTCTTGCCGGGATTTACCGCGGCGAGCTGATTAACGAAGCGGCATCGGAAAAGCTTTTGGAGCTGTTAAAGGGCCAGACCAGAACCGGAAAGATACCTGCGGGCGTTCCCCAGGGAACGGCAACGGCAAACAAGACCGGCGAGATGCCCTACGGCTACGGGCTTGGCAGCATAGAAAATGATATTGCCGTTGTTTTTGCCCAAAAGCCGTATATTCTCTGTGTATTGTCCAACGATATTGGAGATAATGGAACAGCACAGGAAATAATCACCAGGATATCCGAAGCGGTATATCAATATATGGAAGGCAGATAAAAGAAGGGAGAATTGAACATGAAAAACACGTGGAAAAAGAAACTTGGCCGGCTGGCGCTGGCGTTTGGGCTTCTCTTGGGCCTGAGTGTATTTTGGGCAACCGGCAGGGCAGAGGCGAAGGCCTTTGACTACATTATTCCGGACAGTGACAGCCGCTATCTGACCGCTGCTGATCTGGAAGGGATGTCGGCCCAGGTGGTCTGCTACGCGAAAAATGAGATTTATGCCCGTCACGGCCGCCAGTTTGTGTCTCAGGAGCTGACCGAATATTTTGAAGAACAGCCCTGGTACTACGGAACAGTCAGCCCGTCCTCGTTTTCTCCATCCGTATTTAACCAGTATGAGACGGCAAACGTACAGCTGCTTTCCGACACAGAGAACAAGCTCAGCCCGGGCGGCTATCCCATTGACCAGCCAGGCTATGATTTTACCGCAGTTTATACCTGGATTTACGGCGGAGCATATGCCGGCTTCCCGGTGGGAGACTACTATATTATTCCGGACAGCGATTCCCGCTATATCGATCAGTCTGAGGTTGCCGGCCTGACTCTGCAGGAGATCTGCTATGCCAAGAAT
>JAHZHG010000368.1:0-2053 GCA_019420425.1 Clostridiales bacterium | reverse complement strand
CCCGCCGCGGCCGCCAGTTCGTATCCCAGGAGCTGACCGATTACTTCAACGCCCAGACCTGGTATTATGGCTTTGTCGCTCCGGAGCAGTTTTCCGACTCCGTATTTAATGCGTATGAGGCAGCCAATGTGGGAATGCTCTCCAACCTGGAGTTTTCCCTTGCGGCCAACGGCTATCAGCTTGACCAGCCGGGCTACAACATTTACGCGGTAATCGAAAACGATGCGGATGATGTCCATCAGGTCACCCCGGTCCAGGGTATTGATGAACAGAACGTAAATATTTACGAGGAGAGCGCGGTTCTGCCCTCAGCTGAGCCTGCGGCTGAACCTGCGCCTGCCGCTGAGCCGGAGACAGAGGCCCCCGCCGAGGCCGCCAACAGCACCGCAGATCTTTTTGCGGAAATATTCGGCAGCAGCGCGGAGGAGCCGGAGGAAGAAACAGCGGCGGAGATCAATACAGCAGAAGAGGAGGAATACATTTTCGCAGACAGCGATTCCCGCTATCTGACAGAGGATGAGCTTGAAGGGCTGTCCCTGCAGACGCTCTATTACGCAAAATGTGAGATTTATGCCCGCCGCGGCAGAGTGTTCGATACCCAGGAGCTGCAGGACTACTTCGGTTCCAAGTCCTGGTATGAGGGAAGCCTGGGCAAGGGAGAGTTCTCCACAAGCGTATTCAACAAATATGAGAAGGCCAATGTGCTTCTGCTGGACGATGTAGAGCATGAGCTGGACCCGAATGGATATAAGCCGAAGTAATTAGTATTTGATTTTGGCGAAATTTATGATATACTGCGAAGTATATTGCTTCGTGCATACATCCTCTGCATATATGCGGAGGATGTTGTACAGAAATGGAACGACAACAGGAGGCCATCATGGAAAGAGAGACAGTTTCCAAAAATTTTATTGAACAGATTATTGAAAAGGATCTGGCAGAAGGCGTATGCGAAACCGTTTGCACCCGTTTTCCGCCGGAGCCGAACGGTTATCTGCATATTGGACATGCCAAGTCGATTCTGCTGAATTACGGGCTTGCCCAGGAGTATCACGGAAAGTTTAACATGCGGTTTGACGACACCAATCCCACCAAGGAAAAAACCGAGTTTGTAGATTCCATTCTGGAGGACATCCGGTGGCTTGGCGCCGACTGGGAGGACCGCCTGTTTTTTGCGTCCAACTATTTCGATCAGATGTACGAGGCGGCCATAAAGCTGATCAAAAAAGGAAAGGCCTTTGTCTGCGATCTGACGGCAGAACAGATCCGTGAATACCGCGGTACGCTGACCGAGCCGGGAAAGGAAAGCCCTTACCGGAACCGCAGTGTGGAAGAGAATCTGCGCCTGTTCGAGGAGATGAAGAACGGCGTGTACGGAGACGGAGAAAAGGTGCTCCGCGCCAAAATCGATATGGCCTCCCCGAACATGAACATGCGGGATCCGGTGATCTACCGTGTGGCCAAAATCAGCCATCACAACACGGGAGACAAATGATGCATTTATCCCATGTACGATTTTGCCCATCCGATTGAGGATGCGATTGAGGGAGTCACTCATTCTATCTGCACCCTGGAATTCGAGGATCACCGCCCGCTCTACGACTGGGTAGTGCGCGAACTGGAATATCCCCATCCGCCCAAGCAGATCGAGTTTGCCAAGATGTATCTGACAAATGTAGTTACCGGAAAACGGTACATCAAAAAGCTGGTAGAAGAAGGGATTGTGGACGGCTGGGACGATCCCCGGCTGGTATCTATCGCTGCCCTTCGCCGCCGCGGCTTTACGCCGGAATCCATCCGCCGCTTTGTCGAGCTGTGCGGCGTAAGCAAGAGCCAGAGCTCTGTGGATTACGCAATGCTGGAATACTGCATCCGTGAGGATCTGAAGCTGAAAAAGCCGAGAATGATGGCCGTGCTGGATCCGGTGAAGCTGATTATTGACAACTATCCCGAGGATCAGCTGGAAGAGCTGGATGTGGAGATGAACCTGGAGAACCCGGAGCTGGGTATGCGCAAGGTCCCCTTTGGCAGAGAGCTGTACATTGACCGCGAG
>JAHZHG010000367.1:308-3073 GCA_019420425.1 Clostridiales bacterium | reverse complement strand
GTCATTGTAGAATACCAGGGTGGTATTTTCCCGCATTCCGCCACAGCAATAACGCCAGAATGCTTCGTCGATGCCGTCATGATAGCGCACAACGATAAAGGGATTGCGCAGCTTCAGCGCCCGTGCTGCCTCCACCATCAGGAAGGACAGCCGGTTTACCCCCGATGTGCCGTCCGGCAGCAGACCGCCCAGGATCAGGTAGTTGGGATCGTCATAGGCTACCTCAAGGGTATATTTTGTCGTCTCAATTTCCTGGGACATATGGTCGGTCTGTACCATGATTTCGTTGTTGTGGAAGTAGAATTCCTGCAAAAGCTCCACTGCCTGATCCTCGGTGAGGATGCCGGAAGCGATATCTGCCTGATAACGTCCCAGAAGATACTGATCCATCCGGCTGAAATTCAATACACCGCAGCCGCACACCTTCTGCATAATCAGCGTAAGTATCCAGATCAGCTGCAGTGCCTGGGAAAAGGTCCTGGCCGGGCCTGCTTCGATCTGGACAAGGTCGGCCGCCTGGGCTGTCCTGCCCTGGCGCTCTGCCTCCTGTGCCATGCGGCGGATGTACAGGGAGATGGCCTCATAGCAGATCAGGGCGCCGGACAAAAACTCCTGCTGGTCCGCGCCGCACGGACGTTCAAGACGCTCCTGCGCCCTCTGGCGCAGGCCGCCGAGCCCCTGATCGATGACGGCCTCCCAGTCCATCGCCAGATGGCCGAAGGACGGGAAGAACGGCGGGCGGCATTTCAGCCAGCCCTCAGAATAATAGAACAGGATTTTTTTCTGTCTCTCCTCCGTGGGGATGTCCCACCAGCGGCGGTAAACCTCCAGGATCCGTTTTTCTTCCTCTGCGGTGGGAATGCGCAGGCGAACCTCCCCGGCGATCGGCCCTTCTCCCAGGACGATGGTCATGTGCGATAAAATATGTGCCAGCGTATGTCCGTAACGGACGGACGGCCCTTCTTTGGCAAACAGCTCCTCTGCCTCAAATACCAGGCTGATCCGCTCCATGAACGTCTCGCGATAGTCGCGTGCCAGCCAGCTTTCTACCCGTTTTTCCAGTGATTCAGTCATTGGCCTAACCATGCTTCTGCTTTCCTCCTCGTTCTTATGCAAAAAGTCCCCGGATTTTTTCCAGACGCTCTGCGGCAGGCGGGGCAAAGGTTTCCATATCCACATCCACGCTGGCCGCTTTGGCCAGGCCCATATCGTGGTACGGTAAAAACCGTACCTCCTCCACATTCCTGCATCCCCCGATAAATTCCCGCAGAGCCAGCGCATTTTCCATGGAATCGTTTACTCCGGCGATTACCGGAACACGGATGTGCAGCCGCACGCCCATGTCCATCAGCCGCCTGGCATTCTCCAGAATCCGGCGGTTGGATACGCCGGTATATGCTTTGTGCAGCGCTTCATCCATGATTTTCAGATCCAGCAGCACCAGATCCGTATACGGCAGGACATGGGCAAAACGGGCAAATTCTACGTTCCCCGCCGTGTCCAGCGCCGTGGAGATCCCCCGCCTCTTCAGCCCGGCAAACAGCTCAGCCACAAACCGGTACTGCAGCAGCGGCTCTCCTCCGGAGGCCGTCATCCCGCCGCCGGAGGAGTCGTAATACGCCTGATCCCTCAGGATAAGCCCGGCAAGTGTGTCGGCAGTATATTCTTCCCCGGCAAATTTCAGCGCACCGCTCATACAGGCATCCTCGCACGCCCGGCACAGCACGCAGTTTTCCTGCCCGACGCGCTTTCCGTCCGCGATGCGGATACCGTGGGCACAGGCTGCCATACATTCCCCGCAGCCCACACATTTCTCCCGAAAATACTGGATCTGCGGCTCCGGCCGGTAGGATTCCGGGTTGTGGCACCAGCGGCAGCGCAGATTGCAGCCTTTGAAAAACACCGTCGTCCGGATTCCGGGGCCATCATGGACGCTGAACCGCTGAATGTTGAATATTCTGCCCTTCATCCCTTCTATGCCTCCAGTATACGTTTCAGCCGCAGGCTGCACTCCAGCATGGAACGGCCGGAATGATACATGGCTTTCCACGGATTTCCGATCTGGGGAATAATCACCGTGCCGTCCTCCTTCAGCAGCTGACGCCATTCTCCCACCTCATGATTGATCATATAGGCAGTGTCAAATTTCCAGTTCTGTAAAAAGGCCTCTGCATACCGGACATCGCCCAGCTGCTCATAGGCGTCCAGAAAGCCTACCAGGGATTCGCAGTTCTGCCACCATTCCTTATCCCGCACCAGGGGTTCTCCCGTGTGGGGGCCATCCCGGTACACACCGCCGCGCTCGTAATCAAAGCCATAGTTCAGCGCGTGATCGGTAAGCTTTTTCGTCAGCTCATGATACGTCTCCCCCGGCAGTCCCATGACCTGCGCCGCCCGGTTCAGCAGCCAAACCAGCTCCACGTTGTGCCCATAGGAGGTGGTGTCCGTCGGCTCCTCGATCACTTCGCCGGTCTCCCGCTCTGCGTTCCAGGTCCTGCGGATACTGATTGCCGGCCTTACCCGGAAATCCAGGCCGAACTGGTTTCTGCCGCAGCCCGCCTCGTGGTTGATCATATGCTGTAAAATAACGCCGATTACCTCCTGAAGCCTGCGCCTGTGGATCTCCTCTCCCGTGCACTCATACAGTGTGGTAAATGCCTCCAGCGTGTGCATGTGAATGTCCAGGGATTTCCGGTCTCCGGCTGCAAAGCCCGGCGCAGACGGCGTCCAGTCCGGCTCCAGATTCTCGATGTAGCCGACGTACA
>JAHZHG010000367.1:0-298 GCA_019420425.1 Clostridiales bacterium | reverse complement strand
TTTTGCAGGCGTATTCCCTTCCGATCTGGTCGCCGCTGGCCAGGGTATATTCTGCCAGGGCATAAATGGCGAAGGTCTGTCCGTATACGACCTTGCCGTTATCCAGAAGGGAGCCGTCCCGGGCAGTTTTCCAGTACCAGCCGCCGTGTGTTTCATCCCAGAAATGGCGGATAAAAAACTCCACGCCCTGCCTGGCCTTTGGCAGATACTCCGTATGCCCCAGCTTTCTGGCAAACGCAGAATATCCCCAGATCATCCTGGTCTGGGTAACGATATATTTATCCTCATCCTCTTTTAC
>JAHZHG010000366.1 GCA_019420425.1 Clostridiales bacterium | reverse complement strand
TTCCCCCAGGACAAATCCCCCAAAATCACTACGTCGTCATTTTTCCGCACCTTCTCATTCCACCGCATCAGCATATACCAGTTCATCTCCTCCACGCTTGCGAATCCCCGGCGATCCATCTGCGTATTCATCGCCCCATGAAAGAAATGCAGATCTGCAATATAATACCGCACCCGCGCTCTTCCCCCTTTGCCCTGCTCTTTATTTCTTCCTGACCGGATAGCAGACCTCCGTAACAAACTCCTCCGGGTTCTGCGTCTCATAGGGACTGATATGGTAGATATTGAACGACAGCCCGTTCATCTCATACCCATTATCCCTGATCCATTCCGCCACAGCCGCATTTACCTGGCTGATCTGCTCGTATCTGCCTTTATACATTGCGCTGGCAATCTCCACCGCGGGAACCGTCTTAAACCTCACATGCTCCGTATCTTCATAGGTCCCGCTCACAGACCTCTGCACCTCTACATCCACATCCTGCTCCTTGTACTCGCCGTCATAAAAGATCGCCGTCGTATAACACGGAGTTCCCGCCTGCATATGCAGCTGTGCCGTCTCCTCCATCAGGATCTTCCACAAAAGGCCCTCCTGATCGTAAGCCGGAATCACCTGCCGCACACTTGCCACGTACCGCTCAGGCAGCGTTTTCAAACTGACGTCGTATCCCATAATTTTACCATCCTTTCTCAGCCATTCAAGCGTACTGTCAAGCAGCCGCAGCCTTTGCCGGAGGGCCTTCTCCTGCCCTTCGATTTCCTGCCGCTTGATCCGGAGAAACTTCTCCATCTCCTCCGGATCCTCATACTTATCCAGAATCTCCCGGATCACCGCCAGCCCGAAGCCCAAATTCTTCAGCGCCTGAATCCTCCCGGCCCGGATCAGCTGCTCCTCGCCGTAGTACCGGTACCCGGTAAATGCATCCACGGCCTTCGGGCACAAAAGCCCGATGTCATCATAATGCCGCAGCATCCGTATGCTGACCCTTGACAGCTTTGAAAAATCGCCTATCTTCAACATCTGTTTTCCCCTCACATGCATGTGTTTTCTGAGCTCAGTTTTACTCTACAATATACCACAATGTGAGAGTCAACCCTGTTTTTCCGGCATTTTCACGATGAAAAGGCAGGTGCCTTTGGTTCTTCACGAAAGGCCAGGCGTATGGTATACTACGCAGTCTCCTTCTGTACAAATCTGGCGGATTTTCCCGTCCGCGATCTGATATGCTTCTCCCCAGACAGTCTCGACGCCGTCCTGAATCAGCAGGTAGCTTCCGTCCGGCAGCGCCAGGAATCTCCGGCCAAAGCTGTCCTGGTACGTAATCTCTTCATACAGCCGCTTTCCGTCCAGCTCATCGTCTTTTACCATCTGATAATGGGGTAAAATCATGGTCTCCGTCAGGCCAAGTCCCGGAATAAACCGCTCATACGCCGGATCGACAGATTCTCCCGGCAGCTCGGGCTGGGCGTAGACGGTATCTGCGCTGTTCATTGTCCCTGCGCTAATGCCGACAACTATACCGGAAAATCCCTGCATCTTCTCCCGCAGCCCAAGCTCCCGGAAAAACCGGTTCTGTGTCGGTACATGACCGTCGCCAAGAAATACGGCATCATAGGAATGCAGTACCTTTGCAGAGGTATCTTCCGTCCGGGCATCCCACAGGTCAAATGCAGATACGGTAAGCCCCGCCTGTTTTACGGCCACCCCAAAAAACGCGGTCATTTCTTCATTCTGCCCATACGCCTCCGGCGATGCGGCGATCATCAGGCACCGGGCGTCCGGCGTCCAGCACGCTTTCAGCTTCTCCGTAAAATGGTTTTTCTCATCCAGTCCGTTTACCTTCCGGCTCCCGTCAAGAGGCCCCGATGGACTGCTCGTCAAAAAAATAATCATGTTCACCCTCCTCATTTGCTTTTTCCATAATCAGCTGTCCTTCCGTTACCTCTTTTTTAAAGGATACCTGCAGCACTGCCTGCGGCCAGTTCAGGGCTGCGCTGGCATGCCTTTCCTTTTTTTGCGCCTCATCCTCGCAGACCGCAAGCAGCTCGCGGAGTACCTCCCGGGTCAGATAGCCGCCTCTCCAGTGGAAGGTCAAAAGCCTCCCCCGCTTTACCGCCTGAGCGGCACGTTTTCTGACCTCCTCCGTCTTGGTAAAGGACAGCTTTTTCTCCCGATAATAAAAGTGATCGCCGTCCCCGCAGGCGGGTATCTGCCAGATCACCGGCTCATGGTCACGGAAAATCTGCTTATCGCTCAGGTTAAAATAGTCGTAGCGGATCTCATCCGGCATACCCAGGGTATTATCAAAGGTTGCGTCCAGATGATAATACTGGCCGTTCAGCCGAATCACATTCCAGGCGTGGCGGTATTTAATCCCTTTGTCCGGATTGGCCTCGGAGAGGGCAATGATACACCAGATACCAAGCGCGTCACAGAGCGCCTTCACCGCCTTGGCAATCCCTTCGCAGACGCCCACTCCCTGCCCCAAAGGGCCGATAATCTCATGGGAATACGGTTTTTTCAGCTTATCGTAGCGGACATTTCCGCAGATAAAATCATGGATATACTGCACCTTTTCCCAGTCGCCCAGCTTCATTGCCGGCCGGGCCAGCTTTTCTATCCGTGATTTCATTGCCTGCTGGTGGGCCTTAATCTTATTTTTGTCAAACAGATATTCCGGATTCAGCTCCGCATTTCCGGATTCCGGATAATACCGGTAGTTAAACCCAACCGAATAAAAAATCTCCGGATGATCCAGGCGCAGCAGAAAATAAATATCCGCCAGCTCCCGCCCCTCCAGACGCGGAATCTGAAACGAAGGAGCCAAAGCCTGCAGGCCCGCTTTAATGGCATGGTAGGTGTTCTGCTGCGCCTTATTCATCCGGTTATAGTAATAATTCTCCTGCTGCCCTGCCATTCGTTCTTCCTCCCTCAACTCTCTTCCACTATCATAATGCGGATTTCGGAATCAGGCAAGTAAAATTCAGGAAAAGACGGCCCTGGCAGGCCCACTATGTCCCGCAGACACGGCGAATTTTGCCCCTTCTGGTCCGTCGCCTATAGACAGTCCCGTCCG
>JAHZHG010000365.1 GCA_019420425.1 Clostridiales bacterium | reverse complement strand
AAAAAAGCAATTGTTTATTGCGGTGGCATTCGTACTTATATGCTGGCTTCCCTACTATATCTATTTTTTCCCGGGAACAGGAAATGCAGATACGGCATATGAGATTATGCAGTATTTTCACCGGCCATATTGGGGGCTTTCGTATTCTCCCGTGCGGGCGGATGATATTTTTGTCACCAATCATTTTCCGTATTTTATGACGGTTATCTATGGTGTGTTTACGCAGATCGGGCTTTGGCTTGGAAGCGCATCGTATGGGGTGGCATTGTATGGCGCATGTCAGATGGTATTGCTGGCATTTATCTGTACGGGAACGTGGTTTTATCTGCGATGGATCGGGCTGTCAGAGAAGCTTTTGAAAGGCGGCATTCTGTTTACCGCCTTTTTTCCGCTGTACCCATTGTATGCGATCTGTATGCTGAAAGATCCATTTTTTTCTGCGTTTTGTTTAGTCCTCTCGGTAATGCTGTTTGAAGTGGTCAGAACAAAAGGAAAAGTGTTGGAAAAGCGGCTGTTTACGCTGGGCCTGTTCGTAAGTACGCTGTTTATGATTTTATCAAAAAATCAGGGCGTTTATATTATGGCCATTGTAGCCGTAGCATTTTTGATTTGTTACCGGAGATATTGGATCAGAATAATCATTGCCTTGCTTGTGCCTGTACTGTTCTTTCAGCTGATATGGCTGAAGATTCTGCTTCCGGCCTGGAATGTGGCGCCGGGCGGCAAACAGGAGATGCTGAGTGTGCTGCTGCAGCAGACAGCGCGGTATGTGGTAGAATATCCGGAAGATGTGTCAAAGGAAGAGGAAGAGGCAATCCGGCATGTAATCAATTATGATCAGCTGCCAGAACGCTATAATCCGGTTTTATCAGACCCGATAAAGCTTACCTTTAATCAGGACGTTACCTCAGAGGAGCTTTCCGCTTATTATCGTGCGTGGATGAGTATGCTGAAAAAGCATCCGGACAGCTATGTGCAGGCGCTGCTGAACAATTGTTATGGGTTTTTCTACATGGCGCAAAACTCAGGTATGGTTTATTTCGAATTTGCGAATCGTGCAGATGAGGAGGACGAAATCTATATAAATAATAACCCGACAGTACAAAAAGCGCTGCCGACACTGAAGGCGCTGCAGACGTTTGTGCAGAAATTGCCGCTGATCAATGTTCTGTTTTCTGTCAGCGTGTATTGCTGGACAACGGTGTATTTTTTCCTGAACAGCATCCGGAAAAAGAAATATGAATATATCCTGGCCGGGCTGATTACCATTATTTCAATGGGGATTTTGCTGTTATGCCCGGCAAATGCGAACTCGCGCTATATCCAGCCGTTATTTTTTGCCTTTCCTTTTCTTGCCGGGCTGTGTATTATTGAAGGCGCTGACAAATCAGGCGGTGAAGAAAAGGAGTTGCGGGAAAATGAAAAATCATGTTGACAAAATATGCCCGCCTTGCTATAATAAACACAGTAAATGAGGTTTTGATTGCTGACGGATAATTGTGGAAAACCACAGTGTAATCAAAATGATAAAGTTTCAGCCGACCGTCTGGGCAACATTTGTAAACCCAAATGTTGCCCTTTTTTTATTCCCGGCGGTAGATAATCAGACCCCATTTCTTAATTATTAGTAGAGTAGATATTGTACGTTAAGTGTCATGAGATGGGAAGAACTTCTTGTGAACGAAGGAGAAATCCGCGTTACGGTATCGCTTCCGCTACTGCGCTAAATGATCCACAGGTCTTTTACGCAGTTTTTTTGTACCCAAATGCGCGATTTCGTACATAAATTGCGGGCCTGAAGTGGAAAAAACTTATCACAAAGGTGTGCCGTACAGGTACAAAAACGAAAGGAGATATTTGACATGGGATTCAAATCAGACATCGAAATTGCACAGGAAACGGTCATGGAGCCGATTACCAAGATTGCAGAAAAGGCCGGTATTGATCCGAAATATCTGGAGCAGTACGGAAATTACAAGGCAAAAATCGACTATAACCTGTTAAACGAGAACGACCGCCCCAACGGAAAGCTGGTTCTGGTAACCGCCATCAACCCGACTCCGGCCGGAGAAGGCAAGACCACCACCACCGTAGGCCTGGCAGACGGTATGCAGAAGCTGGGCAAGAACGTTATGGTAGCTCTGCGTGAGCCGTCCCTCGGACCGGTATTCGGCGTAAAGGGCGGAGCAGCCGGCGGCGGATATGCTCAGGTAGTTCCGATGGAGGACATCAACCTGCACTTCACCGGCGACTTCCACGCCATCGGCGCAGCCAACAACCTGCTGGCCGCAATGATCGACAACCACATCTACCAGGGCAATGCACTGAACATTGATCCGAGAAAGATCACCTGGAGAAGATGCGTAGACATGAATGACCGTCAGCTGCGCTTCGTTGTAGACGGACTGGGCGGAAAGACCAACGGCGTTCCCAGAGAGGACGGATATGACATCACCGTTGCTTCCGAGATCATGGCTGTTCTGTGCCTGGCAAATGACATTACTGATCTGAAGGAAAGACTTTCCAAGATCATCATCGGATATACATACGGCAAGGCCTCCGAGCAGAAGCCGGTAACCGCAGGCGACCTCCATGCAGAGGGCGCAATGACCGCACTCTTAAAGGACGCCCTGAAGCCGAACCTGGTACAGACCCTTGAGCATGTACCGGCAATCGTACACGGCGGACCGTTCGCCAATATCGCACACGGCTGCAACTCCGTAACCGCAACAAAGATGGCCTTAAAGCTGGCGGATTACGCCATCACCGAGGCAGGCTTCGGCGCAGACCTAGGCGCGGAGAAGTTCCTGGACATCAAATGCCGTATGGCAGGGCTGACCCCCAGCGCAGTCGTTATCGTAGCAACCGTACGCGCCCTGAAGCACAACGGCGGCGTAGCCAAGGCTGACCTGAATAATGAAAACCTGGAAGCGCTGGAAAAGGGTCTTCCGAACCTGCTGCAGCACGTAGACAACATCAAGAACGTATACAAACTGCCATGCGTAGTTGCCATCAACGCATTCCCCACCGATACCAAGGCAGAGCTTGACCTGGTAGAGGCAAAATGCAAAGAGCTTGGCGTAAAC
>JAHZHG010000364.1 GCA_019420425.1 Clostridiales bacterium | reverse complement strand
TCCGGGAGGAGGAAAAACGCGACCCGTCCATGACGGAGATCCGTGTGCTGGACACCTACTGGTCCGATCACTGCCGCCACACCACCTTTTCCACAGAGCTGAAGGAGATAGTGTTTGGCGAGGGCTACTACCGCCAGCCGATGATTACCACCTACGAGCAGTACAAGGCGGCCAGAGAGGAGATCTTCGGCGGCCGTGAGGATAAATTCGTCTGCCTGATGGATCTGGCGCTGATGGCCATGCGCAAGCTGAAAAAAGAAGGCAAGCTGGAGGATCAGGAGGAATCCGAGGAGATTAATGCATGCAGCATTGTGGTTCCCGTAGAAATCGACGGAGAAACTGAGGAGTGGCTGGTGAACTTCAAAAATGAAACCCACAACCACCCGACCGAGATCGAGCCCTTCGGAGGCGCAGCCACCTGCCTGGGCGGAGCCATCCGTGACCCGCTGTCCGGCCGTACCTATCAGGCCATGCGCGTGACCGGCGCCGCCGACCCCACCGTATCCGTAAAGGACACCATGAAGGGCAAGCTTCCCCAGAAAAAGCTGGTGCGCAGCGCAGCCCACGGCTACAGCTCCTACGGCAACCAGATCGGCCTGGCCACCGGTTATGTAAAAGAAATCTACCATCCCGATTACGTGGCAAAGCGCATGGAGATCGGCGCAGTAATGGGCGCGGCGCCCAGAAGCGCGGTTATCCGTGAGACCTCCGATCCGGGAGATATCATCGTATTGCTGGGCGGACGCACCGGACGCGACGGCTGCGGCGGGGCCACCGGCTCCTCCAAGGTACACACGGAGGCATCCATCGAGACCTGCGGCGCCGAGGTGCAGAAGGGTAATGCGCCCACCGAGCGGAAAATCCAGCGCCTGTTCCGCCGTCCCGAGGTCAGCCGCCTGATTAAGAAGTGCAATGACTTTGGCGCAGGCGGCGTATCCGTAGCCATCGGCGAGCTGGCGGCGGGCCTGCACATCTATCTGGATAAGGTGCCCAAGAAATACGCCGGCCTGGACGGAACGGAAATCTCCATTTCTGAGTCACAGGAGCGTATGGCCGTTGTGCTGGATCCGAAGGATGTGGATCGGTTCCTGGCCTATGCCAATGAGGAAAACCTGGAGGCAGTGACCGTTGCCGAGGTTACCGCAGAGCCGAGACTGGTGATGATCTGGAGAGGCAAGGAGATCGTAAACATCTCCCGTGCATTCCTGGATACCAACGGCGCTCACCAGGAGACGAACGTATTTGTAGAGATTCCCTCTGCCGAGGATAAATTCTTTGTCCGCGAGGAGGTGGGAGATGTCCGGGAAAAATGGCTCTCCACCTTAAGCGGCTTAAACTGCTGCTCCCAGAAGGGACTGGTGGAGATGTTCGACAGCTCCATCGGCGCAGGCAGCGTGCTGATGCCCTACGGCGGAAAATACCAACTGACCGAGACGCAGGCCATGGTAGCCAAGCTTCCGGTGCTAAAGGGCAAGACAGACACCGTGACCATGATGAGCTACGGCTTTGACCCGTACCTGTCCAGCTGGAGCCCGTACCACGGCGCGATTTACGCTGTGGTAGAGTCGGTATCCCGAATCGTGGCGGCAGGCGGAGATTATTCCAAAATCCGTTTTACCTTCCAGGAATACTTCCGCAGAATGACCGAGGACCCGAAGCGCTGGAGCCAGCCCTTCGCGGCGCTGCTGGGCGCGTATAATGCCCAGATGGGATTTGGGCTGCCCTCCATTGGCGGCAAGGACAGTATGTCCGGCACGTTCAACGACATCGATGTACCGCCCACGCTGGTTTCCTTCGCCGTGGATGTGGCCAGCGATAAGCACATCCTGACGCCTGAGCTGAAAAAAGCAGGCAGCAGGCTGGTACTGTTAAAGATCGAAAAGGACGAGTACGATCTGCCGGTATACAGCCAGATCATGGATCAGTACGGCAAGTTCTTCGAAGACGTAAAGGCAGGAAGGATCATCTCCGCATACGCGCTGGATAGCAATGGCCTGGCGGCGGCAGTGACCAAGATGGCCTTTGGAAACGGCCTGGGCGTAAAGATTGAGCACAACGTGGATGCACGGGATCTGTTCACCGAGGGCTTTGGCTGCATCGTAGCCGAGGTTCCCGACGGCAGGGTGGGCGAGCTGTCCATCACCTACACCGTTGTGGGTGAGGTGCTTGCTAAGCCTGTTTTGGAGTACTGCAATGTATCCATCGGCCTGGACGAGGCTTTGGAGGCCTGGACGGGCACGCTGGAGAAGGTATTCAAGACGGAATCCGGCGCAGAATCCGACGGACCCACCGGCCTGTTTGTCAAGCCCGAGGATCCGGAGGCTGTGCTGGAAAACGGTGTATATAAGACAAACAAGATCTACGTATGCAGGCATAAAGTGGCAAGGCCGCGGGTATTTATCCCCGTATTTCCCGGAACCAACTGCGAATATGACAGCACCAAAGCCTTTGAGCGGGCCGGCGCTGACGTGACGGTAAAGGTATTTAAGAACCTGACCGCCGGGGACATCCGGGATTCCGTAAATATCTTTGAGCAGGCAATTGAGCAGTCCCAGATCATTATGTTCCCGGGCGGCTTCTCCGCCGGCGACGAGCCGGACGGATCGGCTAAGTTCTTTGCCACCGCCTTCCAGAATGAAAAGATGAAGGAAGCGGTCATGGATCTGCTGAACAAGCGGGACGGGCTGGCCCTGGGTATCTGCAACGGCTTCCAGGCGCTGATCAAGCTGGGCCTGGTACCCTACGGCGAGATTGTGGGACAGCGGGAGGATTCTCCGACCCTGACCTTCAATACGATTAACCGCCACATCTCCCGCATGGTATACACCCGGGTAGTGACGAACAAGTCCCCGTGGCTGTCCTTAGCAGAGCCGGGCAAGACCTATGTAACTCCGGCCTCCCACGGCGAGGGCCGTTTTGTGGCAAACAAAGAATGGATCGCAAAGCTGTTCGCCAACGGACAGGTTGCTACCCAGTACGTTGACCCGGACGGCAATCTGGATCAGTCCGAGCAGAGCAATGTGAACGGCTCCTACTGGAACATCGAGGGCATCACCAGCCCGGACGGCCGTGTGCTGGGTAAGATGGCCCACGT